>JASJCH010000023.1 GCA_030066075.1 Woeseiaceae bacterium | reverse complement strand
GGATGGGCAACTCAGCGACTCCGATTGGGAAGCTGATGTTCTACCATTGAACTACACCCGCAGATCAGGGAGTTAGCTCTAGTCTACAGCCGAGTGAGCAAAATAATAAGACTTGTTCCTGCCGACTGTTAAGAAGGCTGGCTTATGTATTTTCTTCAAAACTCCAGGTGTTTCGGGGTTCGTGGAAAAGGGATCACATCACGAATATTTGAAACACCCGTCAGCAGCATTAACAGGCGCTCAAAGCCCAGCCCGAAGCCGGCATGTGGTGCTGTGCCGTATTTGCGCAATTCCAGGTACCACCAGTAGTCTTCTTCGTTGAAATTCATTTGCTTGATTCTTTTTTGCAAAAAATCAAAGCGCTCCTCTCGTTGACTGCCGCCGATAATTTCACCAACAGAAGGTACCAGCACATCCATAGCGGCAACAGTTTTGTTGTCGTCGTTTAAGCGCATGTAAAACGCCTTAATATCTTTCGGGTAATCGAAGACGATAACGGGCCGTTTAAAGTGTTTCTCGGTAAGGTATCTTTCATGCTCGGTTTGCAAATCATTGCCCCATTTTGGTTCGAATTCAAAACTGGATTTGGCAGATTGCAAAATATCAATAGCTTCTGTGTAGGGAAGTCGGACGAAATCGTTGTTTACAATATTTTCGAGGGTTTGCATCAAGGTCTTATCGACAAACTTTGCAAACAGCGAAAGATCATCTGCACATTCGTCAATGGTAAATTTAACCAGCTCTCGAATCATTTCTTCCCCAAGATTCATATTGTCTTCAAGGTCAGCAAATGCCATTTCCGGTTCAATCATCCAGAATTCTGATGCGTGCCGGCTGGTATTAGAATTTTCGGCTCGAAAAGTTGGACCGAAGGTGTAGACATTGCCAAGGCTTTGACAGAACGACTCGACAGATAGTTGACCTGATACTGTCAGCATAGCCTCCTTGCCGAAAAAGTCCTGCTGGTAATCAACCTTGCCATTCTCAAGAGGCACCTTTGCCGGGTCCAGGGTAGTAACACGAAACAATTCACCGGCGCCTTCGCAGTCAGCGCCGGTAATGATGGGTGTATGGATCCAGTTAAAACCACGTTGCTGGAAGAACTGATGAACCGCATGAGATAGTTTCGAGCGGATCCTGAATATGGCGCCGTATTTGTTTGTGCGTGGTCTCAGGTGTGCGATCGTACGCAGGTACTCATCGCTATGGCGTTTCTTTTGCAGGGGGAAATCATCCGGTGCGCCCCCAATCAGTTCTATCGACGTGGCCTGGATCTCCCAGCGTTGGCCTTTGCCAGGTGACTCCACAAGGTTGCCATCAATACTGACGGCAGAACCGGTGGTGATGTTCTTTATCTGTTCGTAATCATCAAGACTCGCATCGACAATAATTTGTATATTGGCGAGGCAGGACCCATCGTTCAGCTCAATAAAAGAAAATTCTTTCGAGTCCCGGCGGGTGCGAACCCAGCCCTGGACGGAAATTGAATCGATAGCGGAATCGCTGTGTAAAAAGTCTTTGATTAGAGGTTTCATAGAGTTTCTTAAAATTATTGGAACGCGTGTTGCCTGTATTGTAATTGATGAAGCCGTATCTGTTTTATCGTTTCCGGGCCAGGGTCAGGCCGGCACCGATGAGGCCTGCCGCCCCGTCCGGCTGGACCGCCTGATCGCAGCGAGAGAACCGAGTAATCGGACTGGCTCAAAGACGGCCGTGTTGACTTGCTGGACTGAACAAATCGGAAGGAATTGACCGCAAATCGACATAGACGCCCGTGTTCAATCCATCAAAACTGAAGGAAGGTGGCCAGCGGGTACTGTGATATGCCGAGAGTTGACCGAATCAAGGAAGAAATCGGATGGTTGAAAGTCCCGTTCGGGCTTCTGGCTGTGATCGACGCATCCTTGCTTGGTTGGCTGGCGCAGTCTTACACCAAAGCAAACCCGATCCTTGTCGCTGCTGCCGGCGTTGCTGCTATAGTAGTCATCAGCGGCATCTTCCAAATTAACCGCATTGCGTATCGTCTCATTGACGATCTCGAGGACAACTGACATGGAATGGTTCGTCATTATCCCATTGGCTGCGTTCGTGCTCGCGTGGGTGCTGATCATTCGCGAAGCGTCTCGTCATCGACCATCCAAGAAGATAGAGCGCTCGGACGCTAAGCCATTCTGAGGCCTGCAAAGAAGAAGCAGGCCTGGCCTTATTTCCTTCCTGGTTTGTAGGGGTCCGGCGTACCCAATGCAATCGGCGGCTCCTCTTCCAGCGTCGCCTGGAACTCCACAATCTTCTCGAACATCACCGGCAACAGCCACGTGGCCTCGGCGGCCATGTTGTACTCCTCTTTAGGGTCAGTCGTCAGGTTGTAGACACGCGGGACATTCAGCGGCCTGGGTTCACTGTTACCAACGTGGAAACGCGGCGTACGCGCCTTTCCGACTAAAGAACTCGCGGGGTGCGGCCGATAACCGTGCACGATTAATTCTGCCGGGATTACCAATGCTCAAACCGCCGCTTCCTATCGACGAGACGGCTCGCCTGAAAAGCCTGCATTCGCTGCGCATTCTCGATACGCCGTCGGAGGAACGCTTCGACCGGCTCACGCGAATGGCCAGACGGATATTCGGCGTGGATATCTGCCTCGTCAGCCTGGTCGACTCCGACCGCCAGTGGTTCAAGTCGAAGCAAGGTCTGGAGGCCTGCGAAACTTCGCGGGAGATATCGTTCTGTGGGCATGCCATCCTGCAGGACGGCGTGTTTATCGTGAACGATGCGACCAGCGACGACCGTTTCCAAGACAATCCGCTGGTCCTCGGCAACCCTGATATTCGCTTCTATGCCGGCTGCCCTATCCACGGGCCCGGGGGGCAACGCATCGGTACGCTGTGCCTGATCCACCCCGAGCCGCGGGAGTTCTCGGACAACGATGTGTCGACGTTGCAGGATCTTGCAGGCATGGTCGATGACGAAATCGCCGTCGCCTCCCAGGTGACGGTTGACGATCTCACCCAGGTGGCCAATCGCCGCGGTTTTCATCTCGTGGCCGGGCACATGCTGTCACTCTGCCGTCGCACGGGAACCGACGCGGAGCTCGCGTATTTTGACCTTGACGGCTTCAAGGCAGTCAACGACTCCTATGGGCACGCGGCAGGCGACAAGCTCCTCAAGCATTTCGCGGACCTTTTGATCAAGTGCTTTCGAACGGCCGATGTCGTGGCGCGCCTCGGTGGCGACGAGTTCGTGGTCCTGATGGCCGGTAGTAAGGGCATAGCGGTTCGGGCGGCAGAACGCCTCGAATTGATGGCCAATGAGACGGACTGCGAGATTCGCCAGAAACTGGCGTGGAGTGTCGGCTTCATCGAGCTGGACCCCGACCGGCACGATACCATCGAGTCTCTGCTGGCCGATGCGGATCACCGCATGTACAAGGACAAGGTGCGTCGCAGGGTGGCGAACGCTGACGGTTTCTAAGCCGCGCCCCGCTTTGAACTCTTCACGGGCACGATTTTCGTCGAGTGCCCGAACCAGCCCGCCACAGTGGATTTCTTACGTCGGCTGATGGGCACCCTGAGGTCGTTCTGCAACAGGCAGTACCACTGTTGCCCGTCCTTGATGATCTTGACGACCGCTTTGCGCGCTACCCAATGCGCGCGATGCACGCGTATGCCGTCCTCGCCCATGGCGTCCGCGGCGCGTTGCAGCGACCCGAGTATCATGCAGCGCCCGAGATCCGTGTAAACATGCAGGTAGTGCAGGTCGGATGAGATCGCGAGGACATTGGTGCCCAGTGATTTGGGTATCTCGCTCAGGAACTCGTCGCGAACCTTTTCCGCGTACTGTCCCGCCTCGTCTTTTTCAACGTCCACGGGCCCGCGGCGCTTGCCGTCTCCCCCGGGGCCTGGCGGATCGTTGAGGGTCGGCCTCGATGCGAAGAACGGCAGATTGATTGCCATCCACACGACCAGAACCTGCGGTCCGACCTCCACGAACTCCGCGACAATGCCCTGCCAGATGCCAGCCTTCTCGAAGACATCCAGCCAGTCGCCATCGTCGGCCATCTCCCACGATTCGGGCTGCACCAGCTCGACCAGGTAGCCGAAGGGCGCCATCAGCGCCGCACCGGCAACGCCGGCGAGCAGCAAAGCCAGCCACGCCGGCAGGTGGTGCATGATTCGCGGCAGTAACAGCCAGCTCGCGGCATACAGCGCGCCTAGCGCGAGCCCGACGTTCGTAATCCAGAACAGGGTCCGGTCGACCAGGCCGAGGCCCTGGCTTGCCTCGGGCTCCATCAGCACGAAGATCGCAACCAGCACTGCGCCGACGACAACGATGGACCGGCCCAGCGGCCAGAGCCCGAATACCGTGCCATTGCTGACGACCGAGTTGCGGTTCATTGCGTGGTTCCTCGCGGTGTAGTTTCCTTATTTACCAGGCGTACTCGACAATCAGGCCGAGCAGCGGAAAGGCGTCCTCTTCATCGCTAACCTCCTCGCCCGTGAGAATGTTCAGCTCCGGCGGCTCGCCTGACGGACCGCCATAAATATTCAGCACGTCGAGGAAGAACACGAAATCGACCGGCCCGATCGGCCGCCGGTAGTCGACGCGCATATCGAGCGAGTGGAACGCATCACCCCGGGTGTAGTTCTGCTCGGTGAATTCCTGCGAGTATCGCACCGGCGGGTTCGGCGCCAGTACGTCTTCGTTGATGACGTAGCGGTCGATCGGCTGCCCGGAGCCGTACTTCCAGCGCCCGGCCACCTGCCAGCGCTCGTTGATTTCCCAACGTCCGCCGACGGACACGAAGTGCTCGCGGTTGAAGTCCCAGTCGTACTCGCCGCGACCGTCATTGTCATCGACCTGGAAGTCATTCCACGAGTAGACGAAGTCGGCTGACCAGCCGCGGCTGAATTCGCGCGTCAGCACGAGGTCGAGGCCGAGGTTAGTGCCTTCGCCGTCGTTCGAAATTTGACGGGTGGCGCGGCTGCCCGCGACCAGCCGGTTGTCGAGATCCTGGTAGTACGCCTCGACCAGCAGGCTCCAGTTGTCGCTCAGCTGATAATCGAAACCGGCGCCGAAGTGGGTGAGCTCTTCGCTCTCGAGGCTGAAGTTCTCGGGGTCCGCCGCGCGCGCAAGGTTGCTAGGCGCCTCGTAGAAGATGCCGGCCGTTGCCGAGAATCGCAGGCGGGGTGAGAACGTGTAGTTGAAGCCGAGTCGCGGCGACACGAGGTTCTCATCCCCGAAGCCGTTGCGATCATAGCGAATACCCGTGCGCAGGTTGGCGTCACCCCATTCGAACACCTGCTCGCCGTAAACAGCGTAGTCGGTCTCGCTGGCGCTGTAGACGGAGTTGATCTGGTCAGGCTGCAGCAGGAGGTAGTCTGCACCGGGTGGGCGCGGGTCGTCCGTGTCATACCAGTAACGAATCCAGTCTTCACGCAGCTCGGCCGAATAGTCGATGTCCTTGCTCATGAGGTGCAGGCCCGCGGTAAACAGGCCGAACTGGTTGCCAATTGCTACGTCGCTGCGCCAGCCAATTTCCGACTCCTCCTCCCGCACGGTCAGGAGATCCTCGCGTACCGGCACCAGGCTGGCCGGCGAGCCGGGCGGGACGAGGTCGGGGTAGGACTCGCCCTCGGACGACACCTTGTCGAATTCGCGAAAGTAGACGCGGTTGGTCCACTCACCGTCGTTGCCGAACAGGCGGCGCCAGGTAGCGCCGACGAGCGCGAGATCCTGGTCGACCTGTTGCAGCGAGACATCCTCGATGCCCTCTTCCTCCTCCTCGCCGGCAAGCACGTTGTCGATGTCGCGCGTGTACTCCTCGGGGGCGTAGATCGCCAGGAACTCGAACTCGTCGTCCTCATCGATCTCGGTCTTGGTTTTCACGATGACGTCGGTCATGACCGGCGAGCCGATGTCGTCCAGGCCGATAATCTCGAACGCTTGCCCGAAGTCGAGGTGACGCGCCTGCACGAACATCGTCGTATCGTCATGAAAACCGCTGGGCCCCTCGTAGAGGAACTCGAGACCGGCGAGATCGACGCGCATGCTGCCCACCGCCGACGGCCCGCCATCGACGACATCGAACTGCAGTAGCGACGCCTTGCGCCCGCCGAACTCCGCGCTCCAGCCGCCGGGCGAGAACTCAGCGCCGGATACAGCATTGGGCGCGAAAATCGAATAGCGGCCGCCGTTGACGATGTCCTCTTCCTCGCCGAGCGTCTGTTCGAAGTGCACGATCTGCTGGAACGGGAAGCCGTCGACGTAGATCAGGTTGTTCTTGGGGCCGTGGCCGCGCACCGAGAAACTTGCGAACTCGCCCGTCGAGACCAGCCCGGGGAGCCCGCTCAGCGCCCGCATGACGTCACTGCCACTGCCCGGCGCGTTGCGCAGTTCGTCGCGGGTCAGGAAACTGTTTGAGACGGCGCCGAAAGGATCGGCCTTGCGCGCGCGGCCGGTAACGACAATCTCGTCGACCGCGTCGGTTACAGGCTCGAGCTCGAATATAATCTCGCCCGTCCGCCGCTCCAGAACTCGCACCGCAGGCTCGATCGCGGTGACGTAGCCCGCCGCTTCCGCGCGAACCGTGAAGAACCCGACCGGCAGGTTGTCGATGATCGCCGCGCCGTTCTCCGTCGTCCGCGACTGGATATCGCCATCGCGTGACTCGGCCGAGACCGTGACGTTCTCGACAGGCCGGCGTGTTTCAGCATCGACGACCTCGATGGACATTGCGCCGGTATCGGCGACAGCGGGAGATACCGCAAACAGCAGCAACAGGACTGTTGGCGTCCGGAAAAAGGCTCGCTGGGGACGGCGGAACATGGCGCGACCTCGTGGGTTACAGACTAACTGGAGCTAAGACTAGCGCACCAACGGCGGGCATTGTTGTAAGTGGTTGTAACGACTTAAACAAACGGCACGAATTCTTCATGAATGGTAGTCCGCGGACATGAACGGCATCAGCGGCGCTGCGCCTCGTACAACCGGACATAATCGCGATAATGGGCGATATACCGGTCGAAATGTTCCGCGAGCTCATCGAGCTGTCGCTCGCTACCGGCGAAATACGCTAGCAGGTCCTCCTGCTGGAACTCCATGAGCCGGCCGAGGTTGGGCGCGACGTCCATGACGTTGTAAAGGTCCATGTCGGAGTACTCGAGGATCGGGCGGTTGTCCGTGTGTAGCGGCGCGCCGTCCACCAGCGCATCGACGTCGCTTTCGCCGAGCAGCAGCATGCTGGCGAGCTCATAGACATTGTCGACACTGAGGCTGCGCAGGTCGCCCTCTACCGTAGCCATTCTCTCACGCAGTTCCCCCAGGTTGACCTGCGTCGGCTCCGGCGTGCCCACCAGGATGATGAAATGGGTCGGGAACTGGGTGAAGTACCAGGCGGTGGTATGCAGGAAGACGCTGTCGAACGTCCCGATCAGGATGCGCAGGTCCTCGAAGGACAGGCCGCCGACCGGCAGCCACGCGGCGGCAACCCCGTCCGCGCCGAGCGCTTCCCGCATGATCTCGAAGTACTCCCGGGTGTAGAGATAGGGATTGCGTTTGTACTTCAGATTGGTGACATCCGTGACGATGACCGAGAACTCCTGGTCCGTCGTGGCGATATAGTTGCGCGCATCGTCCAGGACGATACTAAGACGAGGGTCGGCGTAGGACGCGTAGTTGACCTTGCTGAACAACGGCGCCGCCTCGATGATCTTGTCCTCGATCTCGACCGCGTGAACGTCGACGCCGTGCAGCAGCATGCTCCCGGAGGTCGTACCGGTGCCGTAGCCCACGGTCAGCGATACCTTGGGCTCCTCGGCCAGCAGCAGCGGCACGTGGGCGAGCATCTTCGAGTCGGCCAGCAGCACGAGATCCGTTCCCGACACGTTCTGGCCGTCGACGAACAGCCCGCGGTAGTCGCCCCGCTCGACGGCGGTGACCGTTCCGGACAGACCTTCTTCGTAATAGATGACGTCAAAGCCCGCGGCCGCCGAGCGCAGATCGGCACCCTTCAGTTCGGCGTGGAAGGTCTTGCTATCCGTGAACACCAGCAGGTTCGCGACAACCGCGACGACGACCAGCGACGCCCACTGCACCCTGGCGCGCCCGACCCCGCGCAGCAGGAAAGCTGCCGCGATCAGCAGGCTGAGGTTGATGAGCAGCAGCGTCGTGTTCCACATCCCCACGAAGGGGATCAGCACGAACCCTGTCAGCAGGCTGCCCAGCACGCAGCCGAGCGTATTCGAGAAAAACGTGTTCCCGGCCTTGGCGCCGATTCGGTCGATGTCCTGCGCGTAGATGCGCACGCCGAGCGGAAACAGGATTCCCATGAACACCGCGGGGATGAAAGACACGGTGAACGCCAAGCCCAGGCCGAGCGTGAGCTGGCTCATCGATGTGGCATCCGCAAGCAGGACTGTTAGCGTCTCGAATTGCCGGAACAGCAGCAACACGACGGCGCCGCTGAACGCTGTGACGATCGACACGGCGCTGAACCAGGTTTCGAGGTCCTTGCGCTGATCGACCTTGCGCGCCACGACCCAGGCGCCGACCGAAAAGCCCAGCAGGAATCCGGCGAGGATCAGCGCGAAGGCCTGGGAGGTCGACAGCCCGTAGGTCGAGAGAATGCGCACCCACAGCATCTCATAGCCGAGGCTGATGAAGCCGGTCAGAAACAGGAAGACCAGCATGTAGGAGTATGGCGACCGCTCACCGGACTCGGGACTTGCGATACCTGCGTCGCGCTTGCTCAGCGCAATGATCAGTGCGACCAGAAGGTTGCCGCCGACGGCGATCATAAACGTGCCGACCACGCCGAAGTACCGCACGAGCACGAAGCCGGTCAGCAGCGCGCCGGCGCAGGCCCCGAGCGTATTGAGGTAGTAAATCTTGCTGAAGCTGGAACCCAGCTTGGCCGAGTCGCACAGGAAGAACTTGGCGAGCAAGGGCATCGTGCCGCCGATGAGGAATACCGGCGGCAGCAGCACCAGCGTCGACAGCAGCAGCCGGGCCAGCGACAGGCCGTAGAAGCCGAGGTTGTTATAGGCGTACTCGTAGAGATAGCGGTAGATCGGCAATGCCTCGATCACCAGGTAAGCGATCAGCGACGTCGCGGCAATTCCCAGCTCCACATACATATATATGCGCAGCGGGTCGCGGGCTCGCTCCGACCAGCGGCCGAAGAAATAGCTCCCCAGGCCCAGGCCCAGCAGGAATACCGCGACCACCGTGGCGACCGCGAAACTGCTGACGCCGAAGACGAGGCCCAGCAAGCGGACCCAGATCAGCTGGTAGATCAGCGCGGACGCGCCCGAGATGAAGATCGCCGTGAAGAGCAGTCTTGTGCTCAGGGTCCAGATCATCAGCGTCTCGACTCAGTCCCGCACCAGCAAGTAGTCCGCGACAGCCTGGTAAGCAGGGAGCGAAGTCGGATCTATCAATGCGTTCTTGGCCGTCGGGTATGAGGCGAAACGGACGATAACCATGTCTGCCTTCGGATCGACATAGATCGTCTGACCATGCACCCCGCGTGCGGCGAATGCGCCGTTCTCGTTGTGCAACAGCCACCACATGCTGCGGTAACTGCCGCCGTCCAACGTCTTATAACCGGCTTTCGCGAACGCCGTCTTGCTGCCGCCGCCGCGGATACTGGCTACCACATCCGGTGAGAACAGCTGTTCGCCATTGATCGCACCTTCATTCAGCATCAACAAGCCAATGCGTCCGAGATCACGCAAGCCGGCGCTCAGGCCGCCGCCCGCGAACGGAGTACCTTTGGCGTCAACGGTCATATAGGCGTCTTGTTCAGCGCCCATCCTGCTCCAGATTCGCTCGGAGAGGAGCTCGGTGACTTCCTTTTCTGTAACCCGAGAAATAATCCACCCCAGCGCATCGGTGTTGATCGTCTTGTAATGAAACGCATCACCGTGAGTACCTTCGGGCCGCACGGTCTGCAGGTACTCGAAGTAGCCGTCGGGCCCCGCATAGTCCGCGGGCTTCGGGAGCGGGCTGGCCGCCCGCGAGTAGATCCAAATATCGGCTTCGGGGTCAGAGTAGTCTTCGCTGTAAGCGAGACCAGTGGTCATGTCCATCACCTGCCGGACCGTGGCATTTCCGAAAGCACTGTTGGCTAGCTCCGGAATGATGTCTGAGACCCGTGCGTTGTCGTCGAGCTTGCCCTCAACCACCAGTATCTCCGCGAGCAGGCCCGTTAGCGACTTCGTCATCGACATGGCGCCATGCTTGCCGGACTCGTTCAGGCACCCGGAGTAACGCTCGTAGACGACTTTACCTTTGTAGATGATGAGTAAGCCGTCGGTATAGTTCGCCACCAGCGACTCTTGCCAGGTCATCGTTTCCTGGCTGCCCATCGGCTTGAATGCCAGCGCGTCGATAGCTGCTTCGTCGAGGTCGTACTCGAACGGGACCGGGGCGCCTATGCCACGACTGACCTGTTCCGTCGGCAACAGCTCGCGAAGGTGACAGACCGTCCAGCGCAGCTTCGGAAAGCTGAAGTAGTTCGAGTCAGGCTGCATGATCAGCTTGTCGGGCGGCGGCGGAACGCCTTCCATCCACCCGAGGACCCGCGGGTCGGTTTCCGCGGGCGAGAGCTGCTGGGCAACACCCGTGATCGGACACATAGCGACCACGGCGATCGCTCCCAGGTGTGATCGCCATTTTCTGATTGACATGGCGTGATTCTACAGTGCTGACGGGCCGGCCGTTCAATGTCGCTTCAGCTTCGCCAAACTGGCGGCCTTACCCGAAACCCGCTAACCTGATTCTGAGCTCTAAACCGTAGCCGGCGGACAAAAGGGGGATTCGCCGCAATAACCCACAGCAGGCATCGAGACCATGACAAGAGACGACTATCCCCAGCTCACCGAAATGGGAATACTGCACCCCCTGCAGATCGACCGTTACCAGGTCAACAGTATTGCCAACCATGACATCCTGCGCGTGATTTATGAGCGCGGCAAAGACTCGTTCTTGCCCGATACCCGCATCTACAAGTTTCCGCGCGTGCAAAAGACCGCGAAGATTGGCGACAAGGAACAATCGGTACTCGAGACCCATCCGCAGCTGAAAAGCGCGCTGGATGAGCTGGAACGCCTCTTTGCCAAGAAAGACAACAAGGAGTGCGTAGCCGAGACGGTTCTCGGGGAGCTGCAGGCGCTCGAAGACGAGATCAAGATGCGCTCTACGTATATCCGGGAACTGGTCAAGCAGCTCGGAGCCGACTGAAACGCTCAGTTGGCGGGGAGTGGCTCTCGCGACCAGAGGGCCGCAACGTCTTTGTCGTTGCCCGTCATCTCCCAGTGAATCAGTGAGATGGGCATCCGTCCCGCCGCCATGAACTCATCATGGAAGTCCTTGAGGCTGAACGCGTCGCCCAGCTGGCGTTTGCGTTCGGCCAGCAGGCTCTGCATCTGCAGCATGCCCGCGGTGTAGCCGAGTCCGTAACCCGGCGGACGGCGCAAGTAGATCTCGGCGTCGACCCTGGCCACGTCGCGATCCAGGTAGGGCACACGTTCGATCCAGTAGTCGGCAACTTCGTCCGCAGTCATCACGTTGGTTTGTAGCCAGACATCCGCCGGCATACGCGCGGCGCGGAAAATACCGAACAGGTAGATGAGCTCGCGGACGCGCGGCTTGTCATCGAGCAGGCCCGCGTTCATCACGGCTTCCTCGAGATACACGGCCCAACCTTCTACGCGAGCCCCGTCGGTCAGGTGTCTGCGAACCGGATGCGGGTTGCGGCGCTCGAGCACCGCGTCAAAACGGTGCCCCGGAATAACCGCGTGCAGGTGATCCGGCGTCGGGTCGCGGAACTGGACCTGCTCCCAGAAGTTTGGCCCGCCCTCGCGGACGATCCACGGGACGTTGGTCGACAGAAAGCTGATATACCCGGGAATCGTGATGATGTCCTCGTCAACCAGGTATTGGCGAATGATCGAGTCGGTGTCGTCGATGCGTGACTGGTACTCCTCGGCCGATTGAGAGATCTCGATCTCGGGAATGTTTCGGTTGCGGTGGCGTTCGAGCGCGTACATCGCCCACAGCCGGTCGAGCTCGCGCTGTCCCAGCGTAACGATCTCGTCGCTCGTGTACGGCATCAGCTTGACGTGTTTCAGGTACCAGTCGAAGGCTTCCTTGCCGACCCCGGCATTGGCGTTCATTGACGGACGATTGGCCACGAGCCACTCGCGGAACGACTCCACTGCGGCCCTGGCCATCTCGATCCGCTCGACCAGCTCGGGCTGCCGGTCTCTTGCTCGACCGAGCAGGTCGTCGTACCAGCCGATAACGCCGGGCGGCGGCGCGGCGCGGTAGGGGAAGCCATGACCAACGCCGTCCGCGTTGGTCAGGTTGAAAATGGCGAGGTCGGCGTAGTCGGCCGCCACCTCGGTGAGGTTGTTCTTGCCCTGTGCGACGAGCCCGGGGATGGCATCGAGCAAACGCTCAAACTCCGCCAGGGCCTCCCCGCTCACCGGCAACTCGGTGAACGTCAGGCGCAGCATGCGATCGACATAGAAGCCGGGGTCGCGAGACCAGGGTTTGGAGACGCGCAGCGTGAACTCCTCTTCATCCATCTTCGCGCGCACAGCGAGGAACTCAGCCTGCTGATCGAGCGGCCAGTCGGCTACGGCAAAATCGCCAAGCTGTTGCTGGAAATCGCCAAGCGCCTGCAGCCGGGTCGCAATGGCCTGCGCACTGTAGTCAGGATAGACGTCGGTCTCGAGACCCGCTACATCGACCAGCGACTTTTCTTTGCCGGCGTTCTTCGGATCCAGCCAGAAAAAATAATCGTCCCAGAGCTCGACAAACGCCGCGTAGTCCTGGTCGCCCGCCGGCATGCCATCGTAGGCCTTGGGCGTATCAGCGAACGCCTGACCGTTAACCAGGGCAAGCATAGCCATGACGCCTGCCATTCGGCGCAGACCGGTCCTTTTGAACCCGGTTGAAAAGAGCGGCATCAGAAGAATATCGACCCGGCCAATCGTACGAAAACGTACGCGCAGTATAACCCGAGCACTACCGCCGCTTCCCAGCGCTGGATGCCGCGCTTGTAGAGGAAAAAGAACAGCACCACGGTAGTCACGAAGAACAGGTAAGGCACTTCGAAGCGCAGCATACTGCTATCGAAACTGAGTGGGGCAATGACGGCAGCCGCGCCGATCGGCACCAGGGTATCGAATACGTTGCTGCCGATCAGGTTACCCACCGACATGCGGTGATGGCCTTTCATGACAGCCACGATTGAGATCGTGAGTTCGGGCAGGCTGCTGCCCAGACCTATCAGGATGACCGCGACAACGGCGTCACTGAGCCCCAGCATCTGCGCAACGCTGACCGCTGACTGCACGGTGACTTCCGCACTGCCCACGACGATGACCAGGCCGATCACCAGGTACACGATGGACCGCTTCACAGGGGCATCCGGGGGTTGCTCTGGAGCCGCCGAGCCGTCGATCTCTCCGAGGAGCGCGAAAAGGTAGATGGCGTAGACTAGCAGCAACGCAAAGCCTTCCGTCTTCGTCACCTGACCGTCCCAGCCAAACAGCGCTACGAGCAGCAGCGACCCCAGCAGTGTGGCGCCGTGTCGATACACCACGCCCTTCGGCAATGTCAGGTAAGCCAAAAGGCCCGCAACACCGAGCACGAAACCGATCTGCCCCAGGGAACTGCCGAGCGCGCTGCCGACGACAACATCCGAGTAGTCTCCGCCGGCCAGGTTCCTGATACCCGCATCGACGGCAATCGCCAGTTCGGGGAGGTCGCTGCCGATGGAGAGTATGACGACCCCGACGATGAACTCGGGAACGCCGAAACGATGCGCGACCGAGACAGCCCCGTGGATCGTCATCTCGGTGCCGATCCAGAGGCCTGCCAGGCCGAGTATCAGGAGGACTACTTCCATAGAGCCTCGATCAGCCTGGTTGACTGACTAGGGGAAGCTCCAGGCCGCTGCTGCATTTGCGCTACCAGGGATTTGTCCCACCGTTATAGACCCGGAACGAGCCGGTGTCCTCGGGCGTGAGGCCGTCGATCACGGAACGAATGCCGTTGATGGACTGCTCCGGCGTCAGCGCTGCGTTCTCGCCGCCCATGTCAGTCTGCACCCAGCCCGGGTTCATGGCGATAACGATGAAACCGTCGTCGCGCAGCTCGTTCGCGAGCGACCGGGTGAACATGTTCAGCGCCACCTTGCTCTCGCGGTACCCGTATAGCCCGCCCGACTCGTTCTGCGCCAGGCTCCCGAGGCCGCTGGAGATGCCGACGATCGTCTTGCGATCCCCTGCCGACAGGTTGGGCAGCAGTGCCTGCGTCACCCGCATC
Organism: Woeseiaceae bacterium; assembly: GCA_030066075.1. GTDB lineage: Bacteria > Pseudomonadota > Gammaproteobacteria > Steroidobacterales > Woeseiaceae > UBA1847. The sequence goes on along the minus strand of JASJCH010000023.1, from coordinate 42,103 downwards.
GGCCCGAGCACGTTGACGTCGAGAATCCACTCCACCGTGGCCAGGTCCACGTCGGGAAACGCCGAGTTCCTGTCGAGGACGCCCGCGTTGTTGATCAGCAGGTCGATCGGCTGCCCGTCGAGCTCCGCAGCCAGTTGCGCGACGCTGTCGGCGCTGGTCACGTCGAGCTGCATGACCCGCGCACCGGTTTCCCTGAGGTCCGCTGCGGTATCCGGCTTGCGCGCCGTACCGATCACCTGCCAGCCGGCGTCGCCATACTGCCGCGCGAACTCCAGGCCGAGTCCGCGATTAGCGCCCGTGATCAGCACAACCGGGGATGCGTGCGCGTCGGCGGATGCCGGCGACGTAGCGCCGCTCAGCCCCACGGCAAATACGATAAGAATGGATGAAATAAGTCTTCTCATAGGTAGCGTCTCTCCATAGGTATTGCCCCTTACAAGTCTGCTGAAGTCTACAGTATCCCCATTACGGCTTTTGTTAGACCATCTCGTCGCGAAATTACTCACCGAGGCTCGGCAACGGAGGCCCATGATGGGATCCCAACTACTTCTGCGGAATCGCTGGCTGGTCGTCACCGGCGCGATCATCATTCAGCTGGCGCTGGGCGCCCTTTACGCGTGGTCGGTGTTCACGGCCAGGCTGACCGACCAGGCCGGGGCGTACGCATTTACGGCGAGTGAGACCGCCTGGATCTTCTCCACCGGGCTGGCGACGTTCGCGATCGTCATGGTCATTGCGGGACGCATTCTGCCGCGATCGGGGCCGCGGCCCCTGGCGATTGCCGGCGGCTTGTTGCTGGGCGCCGGCTTCTTCCTCGGCGGACTGTTCGGCGAGACGTTCTGGGTACAGCTGTTGTGCATCGGTTTCATCGCCGGCGCCGGCATCGGCCTTGCGTACGTCGTGCCTATTGCTGTTTGCGTCAAGTGGTTCCCTGACAAGAAGGGCCTGATCACCGGTCTCGCCGTGGCCGGCTTCGGCTTCGGGGCAACGATATGGGTCAAGCTCGCCGGCTCGTGGTTCGGCGGCCTGCTGAACACGACCAGCTGGTTCGGCCTGCCGGGCGTGCAGAGCGTGTTCGTCATCTACGGGCTGGTGTTCTTCCTGCTCGTGCTGGCCGGCAGTTTCGTAATGGTCAATCCGCCGGAAGGCTACCAGCCTGCCGGCTGGACGCCGCCGGATTCGGAGAACGGCCACGAGGGCGGCGTCGAATTCCGCGCGCGCGACATGCTGCGCACACCGCAGTTCTACATGCTGTGGTCGACGTTCATGTTTGCCGGCATCGCCGGCCTCATGGTCATCTATTGCATCAAGCTGTTCGGTATCGACGCGCTCGAGTACCGCGGCGTGGCGAACGCCGGCGCTATCACCGGCACGGCGATGGCCTGGTACGCCATTTTCAACGGCCTCGGCCGCATTGCCTGGGGCAGCATCTCGGACCGCCTGGGCCGCAAGCGCACGATCATCGTCATGTCGGCCCTGCAGGGCGTCACGATGCTGATGACCTACCACGTCTTCATTACCTTCGGGTCTGTCGTCGGATTCATCTTTGCCGCGGCGCTGATCGGCTTTAACTACGGCGGCAGCTTCGCGCTGTTCCCTGCCATCACGGCCGACTACTTCGGTAACAAGAGTGTCGGCAGCAACTACGGCTGGATGTTCACGGCCTACGGCGTCGCCGGTTTGGCCGGCCCCTTGCTTGCGGGTTACTTCAAGGACACGGCGCAGGGCGCGGCGGATCCCGGCGTCTGGATGACGCCCTTCGTTATCGCGGGCGCGGTGTGCCTGCTCGGCGCGGTCGTCATGTCCATGGCGAAACGGCCCACGTCGAACAAGCCTGAGGAGTCACCGCAGGTCGGTTCGAAGCGGGGTTTCGCTACGCCTTAGCTCCATACGGCATTTTGCGTATTCACTGGGAGCGCCCAGTGCGTACCCTGAGCGTGTCAGGGTGCGTTGTCGCGCACGTAACGGAGCAGGATCATGACCCGGGATTCCTCGGAACGCTCTGGTGCGGATTTCTTTGAAATCCGGTTTGAATCTATTGGTGGGCTCGGCGCCCACGTAGCCGGCAAGATCGTTGCAGGCGCGGCCGTTCTGCGAATGAACATGAACGGTGCGCACTTCTCGTCTTACGGCTCGGAAAAGAAGGGCTCGGTCGTTCGGTCGTTCATCCGGCTGGCGCCGGCGGACCGCAGTATCCGCACGAGTGCGCCGATCGAAGAGCCCGACGTCATCGTCGTCTTTCACAGCGGGCTGCTGGCGCACCCGGCGACCCTCTCGGGTCTCAAGGCGGGCGGCACGCTGATCTTCGCGGGCCAGGAGGGCGATATTCCCGAAGGGCTGCAGCGAACTCCGAAATCCGCGAAGGTCATCCGGGTCGACGCGCAGAAGATCGCGTTCGAAGAAAAATCCCGCGAGAACGCCGTGCTCATCGGCGCGCTCGCCGAAGCCGTTCCCGAGCTCGATCGTGACGCGGTCCTGCAGGCGCTCGAGGCGACGTTTGCGGGCAAGAGCGCGGCAGTCGTCGCGTCCAATGACCGTGCATTCAACCGCGGCGCCGACGAGGCCGAGATCATCGAGGATGTCGGCCAGGTCGACGGCGACGTCCCGACCATGCAATCGCACCCCGCATGGGGCTACATGTCCGCGCCGCTGGGCGGCGTGCTGCCAACACCCGGCAACACCGCCCACAACGACCTGCACACCTCGCGCACCGGCTGGATGCCCGTCCTCGATCGCGACAAGTGCATCGACTGCGGCATGTGCGACATGGTGTGCCCCGACCTCTGCCTCGTCTGGTCGACTCACGTCGATGCGGACGGCAAACCGGGCGTCATGCTGGACGGCGTCGACTACCAGTATTGCAAGGGCTGCATGCGCTGCGTCGAGACCTGCTCGACGGGCGCCATGACACGCGAAGCAGAAATCCCGGGCATGGCGGACGACTTACGCGTTCCGCTGTTTCCCGATCTCGCCGTGACGGCAGGAGGCAAACATGCTTGACCAGGCACGCGCAATCACAGCCGGTCCAGCCCGGCAGGTTCACGACTTCAAGAGCGGCAACGAAGCTGCCGCTCTCGCCGCCCGGGACATTGGTTTCCATGTCATGGGCTACTTCCCGATCACGCCTTCGACGGAAGTCGCGGAGACGCTTTCCAAGATGCAGGCCGACGGCGAGCATGACATCGTCATGATCCCGGCGGACGGCGAACACGGCGCCGCCGGCATCTGCTATGGCGCCGCGCTCGGCGGCGGCCGCGTCCTGAACGCGACCTCGTCGCAAGGCCTGCTGTACGCGCTCGAGCAGCTCCCCGTGCAATCGGGTACCCGCGTACCGATGGTGCTCAATATCTCCACGCGTACCGTGTCGGGCCCGCTCGACATTCGCTGCGACCATTCCGACATCTACTTCGTGCTGAACGCCGGCTGGGTCATCCTGATGGCTCGCGATCCGCAGGCTGCTTATGACCTGAACTTCTGCGCGATCCGCATCGGCGAGCACATGGATGTTCGCCTGCCGGTCATCGTGGCCTACGATGGTTTCCTGACCAGCCACCAGAAACGCCGCATCGATCGCTTCGACGACCCGGAGGCCGTCAAGGCCTTCCTCGGTGAGCGCGAGGATCCGTACACCGCGCTTGATCCCGAGCATCCCGTCACATTCGGGCCGTACATGAACGACCCGGACCTGATCAACAACAAGGTGCAGCAGCATGAAGCGATGGAAGCTGCGCGCCGCGTGATCCCCGAGGTATTCGCCGAGTTCGCGGAACTCTCGGGCCGTGACTATCGCACGGTAGACGCCTATCACATGGACGATGCCGAGGTTGCACTGGTGTTGCTGAACTCCGCGGCAGAGAACGCCAAGGAAGTGGCCGACCGGTTCCGCGATGAAGGCAAGAAGGTCGGCGTCGTGTCACCCAACGTCCTGCGTCCGTTCCCGACCGACGAGATTCGCAGGCTGCTCAAGAACGTTCGCGCCGTTGTCGTCGGCGACCGCGGTGATTCTTATGGCGCAGAGGGCGGTAACCTGTCCCTCGAAGTACGCGCTGCCCTGCAACAGGACCCTGACAACAAAACCCTGGTCATGAGCCGTGTTTACGGCCTGGGCGGCAAGGACTTCTATGACGCGGATGCTGAAGAGTTCTTCCGCGAAGCGCTGACGGCTGCCGAGACCGGCAAGGTCGAGGTGCCGTTCGAGTATCACGGCGCCTACGCCGGCGATGACGCCGCGGGCCCACCGCCGGGACTGCCTCCCATCACGAAGGAAGAGGTCTCGCGCGGCATGGCCACCGTCACGCCGAACCCGGAGACCAACAAGCTCGAAGTCGAGTTGAAGCCGCTGTGGGAGATGACCACGACGCCCTCGCGGGTCGCGCCGGGTCACGGCGCCTGCCCGGGCTGCGGGTTCTTCCCGATGCTGCGCCAGGCGTACAACGTGCTAGAAGGCCACGTCGTCGTGCTCTTCCAGACCGGTTGCGCCATGGTCACGACCACGGGCTATCCGAAGACGGCGCATCGCATTACCTACATCCACAACCTGTTCCAGAACGGCGCCGCGACGATGTCGGGCCTCGTCGAGATGTATCACGAGCGCGTCCGCCGCGGTGAGATCCCGGCTGCGCCCGAGGGCGAGGACATCACGTTCATCATGGTGACGGGCGATGGCGGCATGGACATCGGCATGGGTGCGGCCCTCGGCACGGCCAACCGCAACCACAAGATGATCATCCTCGAGTACGACAACCAGGGCTACATGAACACCGGCTCGCAGTTGTCCTACTCCACGCCGTTCGGTCACCGCACCTCAACCAGTGAAGTCGGCGCCACGCTGTCCGGCAAGCGCTTCCACCACAAGGACACGCCGCAGATCTTCGCCGCGTGCAACCTGCCGTACGTGTTCACGGCCAGTGAGGGTTACGCGGAAGACTTCATGCGCAAGATGTCGAAGGCACAGTGGTATGCGCAGCGCGAGGGCATGGTGTACGGCAAGGTGTACTCGTTCTGTCCGCTGAACTGGCGCACCGAAGACAACGCCGCGCAGGAGGTCCTGCAGGCGGCCATCGACTGCTGCTTCTTCCCGCTGTACGAGGTCGAGCAAGGCAGCACGCACATCACTTACGATCCTGACGCCATCGGTCGCCGGCGCCCCGTCGCCGACTGGCTCGGCATGATGGGCAAGACGAAGCACATTCTCGCGCCCGAACACGCCGACCAGCTCGAGATGACCGAACAGGAAATCGACAAGCGCTGGCGCAAGCTGAAAGTCAAATCCGAGCACCCGGAGTTGTAGACCATGGCAAAGATTCTCGAAAAACGTCGTCTGACGCCGATCACCCAGCTCTACAAAATCGATGCGCCGCTGGTTGCAAAGGCGGCCAAACCCGGCCAGTTCGTCATTCTTCGTGTTCGCAAGGGTGGCGAGCGCATTCCGATAACGATCGCCGACTACGACCGCGAGGCCGGCGTCCTGACGATCGTCGTCCAGGAGGTCGGCACGACCACGCGCTACATGGGCCAGCTCGGCGTTGGCGACGAGATTCTCGATCTCGTCGGCCCGCTGGGGATGCCGCTCGAGATCCCGGCCGAAGGCCATATCGTCGGCATCGGCGGCGGTTTCGGCTCGGCCGCGCTGCTGTGCCTGATGCGCGAGCTGCGCGCCCGTGGCGACACGACCACCATCATCAATGGCGCCCGTGAGAAAGACCTGCTGATCCTCAACGAGGAACTCACCGAGGTCTGCGACAACCTCGAGCTGTGCACGGACGACGGCTCCGCCGGATTCCACGGCCTCGTTACCGACCGCCTGCAACAGCTGATCGACGGCGACGGCCCCGGCCGGCCGGACTCCGTGGTCGCGATCGGCCCCATGCCGATGATGCGCGCGGTCACCGAGACGACGCGCGGCGCGGAAATCCCGACGCTCGTCTCCCTGGATCCGCTGATGATCGACGGCACCGGCATGTGCGGCGGCTGCCGCGTCACCGTCAACGACGAGGTGAAATTCGCCTGCGTCGACGGCCCGTTCTTCGACGCGCACCAGGTCGATTTCGAAGAGGCGGTCCGCCGCAACAAGATGTACGTCAGGCAGGAGCAGGAATCCAAAGATCGCTCTGAATGCATGAAACTCGCCGTAGGACAAGACTGATGCCTGTCAAACGAGTTGAAAAGACACCCATGCCCGAACGCGACGCGGTTTTGCGCTCGCACGATTTCGGGGAGGTCAACGAAGGTTACGGAATGGCGCATGCGCAGTTCGAAGCCGAGCGCTGCCTGCGCTGCCAGGACGCCGTCTGCATCGACGGTTGCCCGGTCCGCGTGCCGATTCCCGAGTTCATCCACGAAGTCGCCAAGGGCGACATGCGGAGCGCGGCGGAGATACTGCGCTCCTCGAACCCGCTGCCCGCCGTTTGCGGACGGGTTTGCCCGCAGGAAGTCCAGTGCGAAGAGGCGTGCTCGGTAGGTATCCGCTTCAAGCCCGTTGCGATCGGCTACCTCGAGCGCTTCGTTGCCGACTGGGAGATGGAACAGACCGACATCGACATCACGGCCAACCTGAACCGCGACGAGAAGGTTGCGGTTATCGGCTCGGGCCCGGCCGGTCTCGTCTGCGCCGGTGAACTGGCGCGCCTGGGATACCCGGTCACGATCTTCGAGGCGCTGCATGCGCCCGGCGGCGTGCTCCGCTACGGCATCCCCGAGTTCCGCCTGCCCAAAGACGTGCTCGACTGGGAGATCGAACAGCTCAAGAAACTGGGCGTCGAGATTCAGTGCAACATCATCATCGGCAAGACGCTGACTATGGACCAGCTCATGGGCGAGATGGGTTTCAAGGCCGTGTTCATCGGTACGGGCGCCGGCCTGCCGTCATTCATGGGCATCCCCGGCGAGAACCTCAACGGTGTGTACTCGGCCAACGAGTTCCTGACGCGCGTCAACCTGATGGAGGCCAATGACTTCCCGAATGCGGATACGCCCGTCATGGTCGGCAGGCGCGTCGCCGTTATCGGCGCCGGCAATACCGCCATGGACACGGTTCGCGTGGCGCTCCGCGTCGGCGCGGAGCAAGGCCTCGTCGTCTACCGGCGCAGCGTCCAGGAAATGACCGCGCGCGTCGAAGAGCACGCGCACGCGATCGAGGAAGGCGTCGAATTCCACTGGCTGACCAACCCGGTCGAGATTCTCGGTGACGAAGACGGCTGGGTTACAGGCCTGCGCTGCGTGCGCATGGAACTCGGCGAGCCCGACGACTCCGGCCGCGCACGGCCGGTGCCGATCGAAGGCTCCGAGTTCGTGATCCCGGTGGACAACGTCGTACTGTCGATCGGCAACAAGCCGAACCCGCTGCTGCTACAGACCACGAAGGGGCTCGAAGCCAACAAGTGGGGTTGCCTCGTTGTTCACGACGGCTCTTCGGAAACGTCGAAGGAGCACGTGTTCGCGGGCGGTGATGCCGTTACGGGAGCGGCGACCGTGATTCTCGCAGCCGGCGCCGGCAAGGACGCGGCCGCGGAGATCCACCAGGACCTCAGCGCGGCCACCCGGTAACGGTCACGCGCTTTGCCGCTATAATCCGGGTCCTATGTTCAGGACCTCGATCGTCGGTGCGCTTATGACCACGCTGACGTTGACCGCTACCGCAGAGCCCGCGCCGCCGGAAATCATGACGGCGGGGGCGCTCGCGGACTTCCCGAACCCCGAAGCCGATCACATCATCGCTTACGGCGATGACCCCCTGCAGTTCGGCGAGTTGCGCCTTCCAGAGGGTGAAGGTCCCTTTCCGGTCGTGGTCTATCTGCACGGCGGCTGCTGGATGTCGGAGTACGACATCGGCCACAGCCGGGTATTAACGGATGCGTTTCCACGCGCCGGAATCGCCACGTGGTCGCTCGAGTACCGCCGCATTGGCGATCCGGGCGGCGCCTGGCCAGGCACCTTCGAGGACGCAGAAGCCGGCTATGCCTACCTCTCGGACCTGGTTGGCGACTATGGGCTCGACCCGGAGCGCGTCATCATCGCCGGCCATTCGGCGGGCGGACACCTCGCCCTCTGGATTGCCCAGCGTATCGAGGAGCAACAACCTGACGGCGTGATCCGTCCCCGCGGCGTCCTGGGTCTGGCGCCCGCCCCCGATCTCGAGTTCCTCTACGCGCATGAGACCTGCGACCAGGCCGCCGGAAAGCTGATGGGCGGCTCACCCGATGAGTATCCGGAGCGTTATGCCTACGGATCGGTCGCCCATCGCATCCCGCAGTCGACGCCGCAGATCGCGGTGATCGGCAAATACGACGAAACGTGGCGGCCGGTCGGCGTTCACTATGCCAAAGCCGCGGCCGAACAGGGGGCGCCCATCGAAGTCATCGACGCGGCGGAATCGGGGCATTTCGAGATGATCGACCCTCGCTCGTCAACGTGGCCGCTGGTTCTGGACGCCGCGCGCCGCTTGCTGGAAGCCGACTAGGCGATCCGCAGGTTAAAGTTGATGACGACCCGGGTGTCGGTGTCGGTCTGCACCGTGCCGTAGTGAGGGACGTTGTCGAAGATGATCAATTGGTTGCCCTCGGACTCGATCACTTCGTCGCCGACCACGGTCTTGCCGTTGCAGGTATTGACGTGGAAAACCGCGATCCTGAACTTGTCCGATACGCCCGAATCCGCCGGTACGTCGAGGTGCGTCGGGTGTTGGATCTCGCGACCCTGGTTCGTGTAGAGCACGGCGCGGATGCGGCTGACGCCGATGAAGTCCAGCTTCTGTTGAATCTGGAACAGCATGCCCCGGACAGGCTCGAAGTAGCGCTCGTTGATGACCTTCCCGTCCTCCATGAACGTGTGACCGAACATGAAGTGCTTCTCGGTCGACACGACGCGGTCCGTGAAGAACCAGGGAATTTCGTTGGTCATGAAAATTCGCTCGATGTCGGCGAAGTGACCTTCAGGCAGGAAGTTCTTGTAAACGTCGAGCATTAATTCGGGGGCTGACCGTCCTCAGCTTTGCATTCTGTGTCGGCCAGAAGATAACGCGACCCGTCGCGCTCGTCGACCAGCACACAGTCCACACCGTTGCTCATCAACGTAAAGCGAACGGGGTCCTCCATTGCCATTCCCTTGGCCGGGGATCCCTCGATCGTGCTCGGTATCCTGCGCTCGATGATCAGGATGCTGGTATCGGTCAGCGCATCGCCGGCAAGCATTACGTCTTTGCCAAGCGCGTTATTGACCGTTGCCTGCAGGGCCGCGCGACTCGCGTCCGACGGGTTGACGATCACAGCCGGCTGATCCGCGTCAGGGGCCAGGTGCTTGCAGGCTGCCAGCACGAAGACACAGAGTGGCAGCAGGATGACGTTCCTGGACATTACTGTCGGAAGATCGTGTTGCTATGCCATGGCGACTTCGGCACGATCGGCTCCCGCTCGTCCACGGTCAACGCGGGCTCACCAGGCTCGCCGTCTACGACAGCCGACGCTGCCGGGCAGGTCTGCGTGTCACGATACTCCAGCGCAGCGGCAAGCCTGGCCTCAGTCGGATCGCCGAGCTGCTTGGTGAAGTCATCGGCCACGGAGCAACCAGGCACCGACACGCCCATAATCCCGGTCGTGTTCTCCGGAGAAAACCCGTCCGTATAGTCGCCGAATCCCACGTCATTGATGCTCCGCATCTGGATCGTGAAGTAGGTCGTGCCGCAGTTGTCCGTCGGGTAGAAACCGTATGGCTTGCCGCGAGTCGTTGCGCCGACCTGTATGACCTCGACGCCGACACCTCGCAGCCCGTTGATGATCAATTCACTGGCCGAAGCCGTGCCGAAGCCGGTCAGGACGAAAACCCGCGGCAGATCGAGCGTGGGCAACGGGTCGCCGGCGGTACCGTTGAAAGGTGAACCGATAGCCTCGTCGTAGAACAGCGTCGGCGCCAGTGGGTTCCCGGTAACCGGATCGGTTACGGGGTGCTTGTCATTGAATTGTCTTGTGTTGAAGCTCCTGCCAGCGGTGGGGACCGGGCCCGCGATCATGTACGCCAGTTCGTTGGCGATATCGCCGTAGCCGCCGCCGTTGTAGCGCAGGTCGAGCACGAGGTCGTCGATGCCGGCCCCGTTGTCGTGAGCGTTGAGCTGGTCGACGGCATCGATGAGAGCCTGCTCGGCCGTTGCGATATGGTCGTTGAAGGTCAGGTAGCCGACCGCGCCCGTCGGTGTCGAGATGACCTGGGTGTTCTGCACCGGCGCCGATGTAATGACTTCAGCCGTCATGGTGACGGTGCGCGTCGCGGTGGCGCCAACGTCCCGGACCGTGAACGTGTGCTGCGTACCCTCACTCGGTCTGATTCCGGCATTGAGCGTATCGACGCCGGCCTGTGTGTTGTCATTGATGTCGACGCCGTCAATTTCGAGAATCTGCGCGCCGCGCTCCAGGGGCAGGGCCAGGTTTGTCGCCGGCGAATTCGGCTCCGTGTAGGCAATGCGAAGGTCGCGCGGCGGCGTGTTCGACAGGAAGGCCCACTGGATTCCGTAGCCCGCCGACGCGCCGGACTGTGATAGCTGGTTCCACACGTCCGAGTCGTAGGTGAAATGGAACTTGTCCTTGGGCTGGCCCGACGGCGACAACTGATTGGTTCTCAGCAGGTCAAAGTAGGCCACCGGATCGTTGTACAGGGCAGGATCGCGATCAATGATCTCGTCGTACCAGAGATAGGTGTCATTGCTGTACGAGCGCAGGAAGTTATTCTGCGCCAGCGTATTGCCGCACTGCTGGTAGAAGCCGCGCCAGTCGAGGAAGACGCCCTCCTGCCATTCGTCATTGTTGTTGGCGCCGCCCTGCCCGAGGCCGCCGTTACCGCTGCCGCCACCGCAAGCCGCGAGGGACGCCATTACCAGGAGTGCAGAAATCAGTCTGATCATAGGTTCTTGTAGGTGCCAGAAGTAATTGAAAATTGTACACACCACGCCGGTGCGGCGTAGCAGCTGAATGTCGAATTATGTAGTCTAGCGAGCGTGAGAATTTCGACCAGATCACACTTCATGAAGTTCACTCCGTTCTTACTTGTTGCCTTGCTACTCTCAGGTTGCACGCCGGCCGACGAGCCTGTCATCGACCCCGAGCTGTCGATCATCCCGCCCGACGTCGCCGCCAACGCGGTAGCGCTGCGCGAGCGCGCGCTCGATGACAACTTGTCTGTCGATATCGTCGAGTCCGTCACTACGGAAGTCGGTGCTCGGCGCATGGGCACGGAAGGTGACCGCAAAGTCATTGCCTGGTCGGAGGCGAAGTTCGCGGAGCTTGGCTTCGACCGGGTGTGGACCGAACCCGTCGAACTCGACCGCGGCTGGGAGAGAGGCGAAGCGCATGCCGAAGTGCTCGAGCCCTTTGCCCACGACATCGTGCTCACGGCGCTCGGCTACAGCATCGGTACCGATGGCGATCTTGTCGGCGAAATCGTCGAGTTCCCGACTTATGACGACCTGCTGGCAGTACCCGAGGGCGACACCCTCGCGGGTAAAATCGCGTTCGTCTCCTACAGCATGCCGGACTACGTCAACCCGGTGGACGGGTCGAAACGTGGCGCCTACGGCGAGGGAACCCGGGCACGCGGCAAGGGCCGCGTCGAAGCCGCACGGCGCGGCGCGGAAGCGCTGATCATCCGCTCGGTCGGCACCAGTCACAATCGCTTCGGCCACACGGGCAGTGGCTACAACTACGAGGACGGTGTCCGCAGGATTCCTGCCGCGGCCGTATCGGCGCCCGACGCGATGCTGATCCAGAACATCCTGCGACGCGGCAAGCCGGTTATTTTCAAGATGAACCTGACGTCGAGGTTTACCGGCCCACAGATGAGCGCCAACATCATCGGCGAGATCACGGGCCGTGAAGACCCGGACCGTTTCGTCGTGCTCGGCGCCCACGTCGACTCCTGGGACGAGGGAACCGGGGCGCTCGACGATGGCGCCGGCATCGGCTCGATGATGGCCGCGGCCGCGTTCATCGGCCAGATGGAGCAGCGGCCTCGCCGCAGCGTCCGCGTCATCCTGTTCTCCGGCGAGGAGATCGGTTTCTACGGCGTGAACGCTTATATCGAGAAACATCGCTACAACATCGACGCGCACTTGCTGGGCGCCGAGGTCGACACGGGCGGCGGGCGGGCCAACACGCTTTCGTCGCGGGTCGGAGGCAGCGCTCTGGAGGTCGTGCGGGAAATGCACACGCTCGTGGAACCGCTCGGCATCGAGTTCAACGAGGCCAACAACGTGCACGCGCAGTCGGATATGAGCGTTTTGAGCAGGGCCGGCATGCCCGCCTTACATCTGCGGCAGAACCCGAACGGATACTTTATGTATCACCACACGCCGAATGACACTTTCGACAAAATCATCCCCGAGGACATGCGCTACCTGACGGCAGCCTACGCGACGCTGTTCTACGTCGCGGCTGAACTCGACGTCGATTTTCGCGAGCCGGCACTTTCTGCTGAAATACTGTCTCAATAAGGAGTGACAGCCATGTTGACGACATTCTCATTGAAACCGGCATTCCTGCTATCGCTGGTGGCGGCGAGCTTCGCATTCGGCCCGGCGGCGCTTGCGCAGGACTCGGAGAAAGAGGAATCCGACCAGGCGTTTCTGTCACGCATGCAGTCGGAGATGCGCCGCATCGAGATGTGGCGGGACAACATGGACACGGCCGTGCAACAAAGGATGGGCATGGCGACGGCTTCAAGCAACAGGATCAGTATCAACAACGGCGGCAGACCCAGCGGCGTTGGCGCCGACCCGATGAGCGGCGACCTGCGGCGCATGCGCCTCGATCTTCGGTCGATGAAAAAAGAGATCGACAAGGAAAGAGAGAACATGGAGCGCGAGTTCGGCTTGCGCGATGCCGAGGGTTTCGACCGCGACCACTGGCAGATGGTGGTGCGCCGCTGGGACAACGATCTCCGGGAAATGCAGCGCGACCTGCGCGATCTCTAGGGCGTTACCGGCCGCGGCGGTCGCACCGCGACACTCTTCACCTGGGCGAACAGCGAGTCGCCCTCCTGCAGACCCAGTTCACGAACCGAACGCCGCGTTACGCGGGCGACGATACGGTCGTCACCGAGCCTGAGCCGCACCAGCATGGTTGGTCCCTCGCTGCCCTCGATAGCTTCGACCTGCGCGGGCAGGATATTCAGGATCGTACTTTGCTCCGGCCGCGAGCGGCACAGACTGATATCGCTCGCCTGCGTCCGCAGGCGCAGCGTCGCCCCCTCGGCGCCGGCGTGCCCGGGCACCCACAGGCTCCCGCCCGAGAATTCCAGGCGGGTCAGGTCGTCATCACCATCGTAGCTGGCAACCACGCCGTCGATGATCGAGCCCGCGTTATCGCCGCCGAGCACGGGAATGTCGAGACGCACGAGGACATCCTGCAGGACGCCACTCGCGAGCACCCTGCCCGCTTCCATTACCACGAGGTGGTCGCACAGCCGGCACACCTCGTCGATGTTGTGGCTCACGTAGATGATCGGGATCCGCGCCTCGGCATGCAGGCGCTCCAGGAACGGCAGGATCTCGTCGCGGCGCGCACGGTCGAGCGACGCCAGCGGCTCGTCCATCAGCACCAGCTTGGGTGCGCTCAGCAACGCCCGTGCAATCGCGACGCGCTGCGCCTCGCCGCCCGACAGCTCGGCCGGGCGCCGCTCCAGCAGCTTTTCCAGGCCCAGGAGTTCGACGATGTGATCGAAGTTCGACGCTGTCTCGCCGGCTCTGCGCTTGCGTCCGTAATCGATGTTCGCGCGCACCGCCAGGTGGTCGAACAGGCGCGGCTCCTGGAAGACGTAGCCGATATCGCGCCGCTGCACCGGCAGTGCGATGCCTTCCTGCGTGTCCTCCCAGGTTTCTCCGGCCACCGACAGCCTGCTCGCGTGCGCCGCTTCGAGGCCGGCGATGCACCGTAGCAAGGTCGTCTTGCCCGCGCCGGACTCGCCGAACACGCCGCTGATGCCGCGCAGCGGCAGCTCGAGGTCCACGTCGAGCGAGAACCCGGGGCGCTCGACCCTGTACCGCAGCCCGATCATCGCCGCCACCTGCGATTAACGAGGAACATCGTAAACAGGGCCACGAACGCGACGACCAGCAGCAACGCCGACAGTCGATGCGCGGCAGCATAGTTGAGCGACTCGACCTGGTCGTAGATGGCTATCGAGACCACGCGGGTCTCACCCGGGATGTTGCCGCCGACCATCAGGATCACGCCGAACTCACCGAGCGTATGTGCAAAACTCAGCACCATCGCGCCGAGGTAACCGCGCACGGAGAGCGGCAAGGCAACCGAAAAGAACGCGTCGGCCTTCGACGCGCCCAGCGTCCACGCCGCTTCGAGTTTTTGCTTGCCCAGCGACTCGAACGCCACGGCCAGCGGCTGCACCGCGAACGGCAGACTGTAGATACAGGACGCGATAACGAGACCGGTGAACGAGAACGTCAGCGCGCTGCCGGTCAGCTCCACCCACCAGCTGCCCAGCGCGCCGGCGGGGCCGAGCACGATCAGCAGGTAGAAACCCATGACCGTCGGCGGCAACACGATCGGCAGGGCGACGAGCGACTGCACCAGCGGCTTCAGGCCGGACCGCGTTTGCGCCAGCCACCACGCGATCGGCGTCGCCAGCACCAGCAGCAGCAGCGTCGTGATGCCCGCAAGCTTGACCGACAGCCACAGCGGTTGCAGCAGCGATTCCATGTCAGTCGGCTACCTCGTAGCCCTGTGCGCGGATGATCGCCCTGCCCTCCGGGCCGGCGATGAACTCGAGAAAGGCGGCTGCCGCTGCGTGCTCGTCGACTGGCTGCAGCAGGACGGCCTGCTGCTCGATGGGCGGATGCATGGATGTCGGCACGGCCCACTGGCAGGTCGCGTCCGGCAGTTGCTCGCTACCGGATTGCGACGTGGCGACCAGTCCGAGACTGGCGTTGCGCGTGGCGACGAACTGCAGCGTCTGGGCGATGTTCTGGCCGAACACGAGCCTGTCCTGCACCTGGTCCCATAATCCTGCCTGCTGCAGGAACGCCTGCGCCGCGGCGCCGTATGGCGCCGTGACCGGGTTGGCGATTGCGAGACGCCGGTTACCAAGGTCGTCGAGCGCCCCGCGGCAATCTTTACCGGCCAGGGCCGGATCGGCGGACCAGAGCTGGAGCGTGCCGACCGCGTAGGTAAACCGGCTGCCCGGCACGGCGATGCCGTCGGCCTCCAGCAGGCGCGGTCGTTCGCTGTCCGCCGCAAGCAGCGCCGCGTAGCCGGCGCCGTTGCGAATCGCGGCATACAGCACGCCCGTCGACGCGGAGGACACGCGCACGGCCTGGCCGGTCGCCTCCTCGAACGCCGCGACCAGCTCAGCCATGGGCGTGATGAAATTGCTGGCGACCGCGATCGTGACCGGCTCGGCGTGAGCCGAACTCAGTAACAGTAGTAGCGGTAACAGCCGGTGCGGGCGCATCGGCTCATGATAGTGCTTTTAGCTGCTGCCGGTGAGCGTGTAACAGGGGTTCGGTGTAACCGTTAGGTTGTTTGCAGCCCTTGAAGACCAGGTCGCAGGCAGCCTCGAACGCAACGCTGGCGTCGAAGTCGTCGCTCATCCGCCGGTAGTTGGGATCGTTGGCATTCTGGTCATCGACGACCGCGGCCATGCGCCGGAACGTTTCCGTGACCTGCTCCCTGGTCGTCACGCCGTGCAGCAGCCAGTTGGCCATATGCTGGCTGGAGATTCGCAGCGTCGCCCGGTCCTCCATGAGCCCGACGTCTTCAATGTCGGGCACCTTGGAACAGCCGACGCCCTGGTCGACCCAGCGCACGACGTAGCCGAGGATTCCCTGCGCGTTGTTGTCGAGCTCGGCCTGGATCTGCTCGGCACTGAGCGCTGACGGGTCGCCCAGCGGCGGCGTCAGGATGTCATCGAGACTCGCCAGCGGTCGCGACGCGAGCTGCTCCTGCACCGCGCGCACGTCGACGAAGTGGTAGTGCATCGCGTGCAGCGTGGCCGCGGTCGGCGACGGCACCCACGCACAGTTGGCGCCGGCTTCCGGGTGCGCCTGCTTGGTGTCCATCATCTGCTTCATCTCGTCGGGCTTGGGCCACATGCCCTTGCCGATCTGCGCACGACCCGGCAACCCGCAGCGGATACCGACATCGACGTTCCAGTCTTCGTACGCGTTGATCCAGGGCTGCGCCTTGATCGTTTCCTTGGGAAGCACAGACCCGGCCTGCATGCTCGTATGGATCTCGTCGCCGGTCCGATCAAGAAAACCCGTATTAATGAATACGAGCCGTTCCCGCACCTCGCGGATGCAGGCCGGCAGGTTTACCGTGGTCCTGCGCTCCTCATCCATAACGCCGACCTTGAGGGTGTTGCGCTCCAGGCCGAGTACGTCCTCGACGCCGTCGAAGAGCGCGTTGGTCAGCGCGGCCTCGTCGGGCCCGTGCATCTTGGGTTTGACGATATAGATCGAGTGGCTGCGGCTGTTCGGCAGTCGGGCGTCCTGGCGCCGATTAGCCATGGCGCAGGCCGAGGTCACGAGCGCATCGAGGATGCCCTCGAAGATGTCCTCGCCATTCTCGTCCAGCACCGTCTCCGTGGTCATCAGGTGGCCGACGTTGCGCACGAGCAGCAGGCTGCGGCCTGGCAGCGTGAACGCCTCGCCGTTCGGCCCCGTGTAGTGGCGATCCTGGTTCAGCTTGCGCGTCATCGTGCGGCCGCTTTTCTCGAAGCTGGCCTCGAGCGCGCCCGTCATCAGCCCCAGCCAGTTGCGGTAGACGTTGACCTTGTCGTCGGCATCCACCGCCGCGACCGAGTCCTCGCAGTCCTGGATCGTCGTGACGGCCGACTCGAGCACGACGTCGCTGACGTTGCCTGGCGCGTCGCGGCCGATCGGGTGATTCGGGTCGACCTGGATCTCGATGTGCAGCCCGTTATTGCGGAACAGGTAGCAGCGGCGATCGCCATCTTCGCAGGTGCCCACAAACGACTCGGCGGCCCGGTAAGCCGCATCGCCCGGCTGCGAGTGCGTAGCGTCGGGTAGCGGGATCACCCGGTCGAGGAAATCGGCAGCGTAGGCGATGACCGCGGCGCCGCGCGTCGGGTTGTAGGAACTTCCCGGCTCCCGGCCGTCGTCGGCCGGGATGACGTCGGTGCCGTAGAGCGCATCGTAAAGGCTGCCCCAGCGCGCGTTGGCGGCATTCAGCGCGAAGCGCGCATTGCTGACCGGGACGACGAGCTGCGGCCCGGCGATTTCGGCAACCTCGGCGTCGACGCCAGCCGTGCTGATCGTAAACGGCTCGCCCGCGTCGCGCAGGTAACCGATGTGTCGAAGGAAAGCGACGTACTCGTCGTGATCAAAGGCAGGGCCGTCGTGCAGGCCGTGCCAGTCGTCGATTTTCTGCTGCAGCACGTCACGAACCAGAAGGAGCTCGCGGTTGGTGGCGGTGAATCGCTTTACGAGTGTCTCGAGGCCCTGCCAGAACGGCGCGGACTGGAGCCCGGCAGCGGGCAGCAGTTCATTTTCGACGAAGCGGTGGAAAACGCTCTTAACAGAGAGACTGCCGACTTGTTCGTACTCCGTAGATGCCATCGGCAGCCTCCTGTTTGGGTTCAGGCCACGAACTGCTCCTCTTCGGTGCTACCGTCCATGGCCGTCGTGGATGACAGACCGTCCATTATCGTGTTCTGCACGGCATCGAAGTAGCCGGCGCCGACGAATGACTGGTGCTTGGCAGCGCGGAAGCCGAACTGCTCATCGGCGAACTCCTGCTGCTGCAGCTGCGAGTAAGCATACATTCCATCGGCCTTGTAGGCACGGGCGAGATTGAACATGCTCGAGTTCAGCGCGTGCCAGCCGGCAAGCGTGATGAACTGGAACTTGTAACCCATCTTGCCCAACTCTTCGCGGAAGGTCCTCATCGTCGCGTCGTCGAGATTGGCCTTCCAGTTGAACGATGGCGAGCAGTTGTATGCCAGCAACTGGTCGGGGAACTCTGCATGGATGGCGTCGGCGAAGCGCTGCGCCTGTTCGAGGTCGGGCTTCGAGGTCTCGCACCAGAGCAGGTCCGCATAAGGTGCGTAGGCCAGGCCGCGGGCAATTGCCTGGTCGAGACCGGACTTGGTGCGGTAGAAGCCTTCGGGCGTGCGTTCGCCCGTAATGAACGCGTGATCGCGCGTGTCGACATCCGAAGTAATGAGGTTGGCCGCGTCGGCATCGGTGCGCGCAATCAAAACGGTCGGTACACCGCAGACGTCGGCTGCCAGCCTGGCCGCGCTCAGCTTGGCGACGGCTTCCTGTGTCGGGACCAGGACCTTGCCGCCCATGTGGCCGCACTTCTTCGCCGAGGACAGCTGGTCCTCGAAATGCACGCCGGCCGCGCCGGCCCGGATCATCGCTTTCATGAGTTCGAAAGCGTTGAGGTTGCCGCCGAAGCCGGCCTCGGCGTCGGCGATGATCGGCGGGAACCAGTCGATGTCAGTTTCGCCGTTCAGGGCATGAATCTCATCGGTGCGTATGAACGCGTTGTTGATGCGCTCCACCATCTTGGGCACTGAATCGACGGGGTAGAGGCTCTGGTCCGGGTACATCTCGCCGGCGCTGTTACCGTCGCCGGCCACCTGCCAGCCCGAGCAGTAGATCGCCTTGAGCCCGGCCTGCACTTCCTGGATGGCCTGGTTGCCGGTCAGGGCGCCGAGGCCGCAAACCGGGTTCTCCTGGTTGACGAGGCGCCAGAACTTCTCGGCGCCCAGGCGCGCGAGCGTGTATTCGATGTTGACCGTGCCGCGGAGCTTAACAACGTCCTCTGCGCTGTAGTCGCGTTTCACGCCCGACCAGCGAGGGCTGTCCTGCCACTCCGACTGGAGTTTCTTGACCTGTTCTTCCTTGTTCATACGGATTCTGCCTTGCTCTTCAGTGTCTGGTTAAAGGGTCTCGAGGCTGCCGTCGCGCGCGACATACTGGCAGCCCTTCTGTGCGTTGTTGACCAGGAAGCCGCGGTCGGGCGCGCGCTTCAGTTCGATCGGGTTCTGGCCGTTGCTGAAGAGCAGGCGCCGGCTGCCGTTCATGCCGACCCAGCCCTTGAACTGGCGGGCGTTGCGCAGGCGCACCACGCGGCCGTCGTTAAGCCTGGCGTAGCACTCGGAGTAGCGCATCGGGATGTCGACGCCGTAGTGCGCGACGTCGGCGTGGCTGGCGTTCTTCAGCGGCAGCATTTGGTCCAGTTGAGATATGTCCATGGCAAGTCCCCTCGAAATCTTGTCGTGAATAGCTCCTGCGTGAGGTGTATAGTAAGCGCTGTTAACTGAAAATTTCACACAAAAAACTTCACAATGTTAATTTCACAAATGGTGTCAACATGAGTGCGCGCCAGGGGCTCGGCCGCAGGGCCCATTTCGTCGGCACCAAGATCCGCTCCTTGCGCAAGCGCAATAACCTGACGCTCGAGGACCTGTCAGTACGCTGTGTGCAGATCGACGCGGACGCCGCGCCGTCCGTGTCCTACCTGTCGATGATCGAGAACGGCAAGCGCACGCCCTCGGAACGACTCCTGCAGATCATCGCGGACATCTTCCAGAAGGACGTGTCATGGTTTTTCGACGAGGCGCTGGAAGATCCGGCCGTCGACCCTGCCCCGCTGACGGCACCCGTGGCCGGCCTGCCGCTGGAACCGGGCTTCCTGTTCTCGGAGACGCTCCTGCAAATCGCGATCCCGGAGTTATTGTCCCAGACCGGCACCACGGGCCGGCAGTTCGCCCACTTGCTGATCCGGGCGCACCAGGAAGCCAGCCAGAATCGTTTCCCCGACATCGAGCGGGCGGCCGAGAGCGTCGGGAAGAAGCGATTCCCGCTGAGCGTCGATGACATGTGGGACCTCGCGGCCGATGTCGGGCTCGACATTCGCTGGTTCGACGAGCCGCCGACCAACGACCGCGAATCCAAGGACGTGGTGCTCAAGAAGTCGGTGCGATCGTTCTTCGAGGCCCCCAACAAGGTCTTTCTCAACCGCGCCATCGAGCGCACGCCCGCGAGACTCAAGTACGACCTGGCGAATCACATCGCGCATGTGGTGCTGCACGGCGGCGACGGCGCGCGTGCGCCCCAGGTCTCCGGCGGACTCGTCGCCGGCCGCCGCCATGACGCCGAAGGCCCGAACGTCGACGCCAAGGACATCCTGTATGCGTGGCGCGACTTCGAGTGCAGCTACTTCGCGGCCGCGCTGCTGGCGCCGAAGACGCCGTTTCGCCAGTTCCTTGCCAAGCATGCTTACGCGATCGACGCCGGCGACCGCATCGACCTGACGACGGCGCTGGTCATGCGCCGGATGCCGAGCGTGAGCCCGTACCCGCACTGGCATTACTTCGATGCTTATCCGCCAGGCATCCTGCGGGCCGTGTACCGCGGCAACGGCATCCCGCTGCCCTGGGGCAACATGGCGATGATCTCGGACCCCTGCCAGCACTGGGCCGTGTTCCGGATGCTCAGCACCCGCTCCACCAGGCCGTCGTCACAGATCTCGGTACTGCGCGCGGGCGACGACAAGCGCCTGTATTGCTGCCAGTCGATTCGCAGCACGGACGCCGCGGGCAATCCGCATGTCTTGTGCGCCGGCATCGACCTGGCCCCGGCGATAAAAGCGCAGGGACTCGAGCCACTGGAAACGATCGAGGCCATCGAGAACAGCTGCAACCGGAACGGCGGTTCCGGCGAAATCCCCGCCGAAGCGCGGCGCCAGCTCGAAAGCATCGGCAAGATTCTCAACATCGGCTGGATCGCGGAAGGCACGCAGCGCGAGGCCACGATCATCTGCCCGCGCAGTTCGAGCTGCCCGCGCGACAAGCATTGCCTCGGCAGGTCCGGCCAGCGGCGGGCGCGCCAGGTGGACCAGATTGTCGCCGCCGTGCTCGAAAAAGCCGGCTAGGCAGCTTCCACGATTGCGACACGCGACTCTGCGGTAACATACTGGCGTCTCAGGAGGTGGTTCGATGCTGCGCATTCTTATGATTACGCTGTTGCTATTGGCCGGTTGCGGCCAGGCTGGTGACGACGCGGCGCCGTCGACCACCCCCGTTGACTTCGAGCCCACGGACAGTTCGGTTCAGCTCGCCGGCAAGCGGGCCTACGAACAGGCCTGCGCGAGCTGCCACGAGGAAGGCCTGGACGGGGCGCCGCGAACCGGCGATCGCGACGCCTGGACCGGCCGGTCGTGGCTGTGGGAGGCCGTGCTGTTCGAGCACGCTAAAGACGGCTACCTGGACATGCCGGCCAAGGGCGGTGACGAGTCGCTCGATGACGCCGCGGTGGAGATGGCCGCGGAGTACATGCTGACCAGGACGTTCCCGGACGCGCCGCCCGCCGACTAGGGTCCTTGCTGGCGTCTACACGGAGCCCTGGATCTCGAGCTTCGTGCCATCGAAAAAGCGGCTGAGACGAAATTCATCGAGCGGAATCCCTGAGTCGTCGCCGGTCAGCAGACCGGCAATCGCCTTGCCCGCGCCGGGCCCGATGCCGAAGCCGTGACCGCTGAAACCCGTCGCTATGTAGAAACCGGGCAGTGACCCGGCCCGGTCGATGACCGGGATGACGTCGGGCGTCGTCTCGATCATGCCGGCCCAGGACTCGACCAGCTCGGTGCCAGCCAGTTGCGGGAAGACGATGCCCAGGTTCTTTTTGATTCCGCGCAAGGCGCGCTGGTTGGGTTTCGGGTTCAGCACCCGCGTTTCCTCGAACGGCGACGGCGCGTCCAGGGCCCAGCGCGTGGGCGCCAGCAACTCCTCGACGAACTCCCGCCCGATCGACAGGTGCAAATTGTTGATCTCCATCATCAGTGCAGGGATGTATTTGAACGCGAAACGAAACGTCGACGGCGTGATCGGGTGGTCGAGGATAGTGCCGTGCGCAACGGTGTAGCCGCCGTCCTCGCGGCGGCGCAGCGCGACCTGGTTGTTGAAGAAGTTGCCGTCAAGCACGTTGTCGCACGGCGCTGTCCGAGCCACCGTGCCGCGCACCTTGAGCTGTGGCACCGTGATGCCCAGCGAGCGGCAGAACATGGAAGTCCAGGCGCCGGCCGCGCAGCACACGGTCGACGTCCGGATCGTGCCGTGCTCCGTAACCACCGCGGAAACACTGCCCGCCTCGGTCTCGAGGCCGCGCACCGCACAGGCCGTCAGCACCGTTGCGCCGGCCCGCTCCGCCGCGCGCGCGATGGCCGGTCCTGCCTTGTGCGGCTCGGCGCGCCCGTCGCTCGGCGTGTAGAGCACGCCCTTCCACGTCTTCGCGGCGCCGTGGATGACATCCTCTATTTCGCGCCCCTGCAGCAGCCGGGTCTCGACACCATGCTCATCCGAGGTCTTGATCCAGTTGGCGAAGTCCTCGGCTTCTCTGTCGGTGTTCGCCGCGACCATGACCCCCTGCTCGTGGTAGCCGACATCCTCGCCAATCTCATCCGACAGCGTCCGCCAGATACGCAGACTCTCGACGATCATCGGCATCTCGCGGGTATCGCGCAGCTGCTGGCGCACCCAGCCCCAGTTGCGCCCGGACTGCTCCCCCGCGATGTGTCCCTTCTCGCACAGCACCACGTCGATACCCTGCTTCGCCAGGAACCAGGCTGTCGAGACGCCGACGATGCCACCGCCGATGATGACGACGTCAGCCTGCCCCGGAATGCGCTCTGGCGCCGTAAACGGTTGCTCCCAGTTACGGCTGACGAGATCGGCTGGCACGGCTTCAGACATATCGGGTAGAGTCTCAGGATGGATATCGATGTACCAATTCGCGAGCTTGGCGCGGTCGATATGGCGCCTCTTCGCGATGCGATTCTAGCCCAGGAAGAGGCGGCCTGGCACGAAGACGAGTTTCGCCAGCAGACCTACGACGTGCACCTGCAGACGCAGTCGATAGTCCTTATCTTCACCGACGGCTCCAACTGGCCGGACCCGGACATTCGCAAGGAACCCGGCTGGGACCGGCTTGCCGATGTGGCCATGCCCATCATGGACGAGATCATCGCGAAGCATTACCCGGCAGGCGGCACGATCATCCGCGCCATGGCGGCGAAGCTGCTGCCGGGCGGCAAGATCACGCCACACCAGGACAGCCACGCCTCTTTTCATTGCGGGCACCGAATCCACATCCCGATCCAGACCAACCCGCGCGCGCGGTTCATGATCGACGGCCGGCCGTACGCGTTCGAGGTCGGGCAGGCCTACGAGATCAACAACCAGCTGCAGCACAGCGTGATGAACAAGGGCAGCGAGGACCGCATTCATTTCATTTTCGATTACGTGCCGCCCGGACCGCTCGCCGTCCAGACAGCCTGACCGCCACTTTGAAGACCCTACGAGACGCCCTGCGATCCGAGGAGCTGACGCTGACGGCCGAGCTCTCGCTCGACCCGCGCACCGGTCCCGAGGCGGTGGTCGAACAGGCGAAGGTGCTGGCCGAGGTGGCCGACGCGGTGCAAATCCCCGATCACCGTCACTCGCTGCCGCACCTGTCGAATGTCGCCGTCGCCGCCCTGCTCCTGCAGAACGGTGTCGACCCGGTCGTGCAGATGAACTGCCGCGATCGCAACCGCGTTGCGCTGCAGAGCGATATAGTCGGCGCCCGCGCGCTGGGCGCCTGTAACCTGCTGCTCCTGCGCGGCACGAATTTCCCGAAGGGGCACCGACCCAAAACCACGGGCGTCTTCGACGTGGGCGCAATCGGGCTGATCGCGGCGGCCGCAACGATACGCGACGGCGACGCCTTCCCGGGCACCGAGCCCGAAGGTTCGCCGGGCCTGTATCTCGGCACGGTGGCGACCGCATTTCACCCGGCCGATGGCTGGACGCCCGAGAAGCTGACCAGCAAGGCCGACGCGGGCGCGCAGTTCATCCAGCTGCAGCCCTGCCACGACATCGATTTGCTCGCTGCCTACGTCGCTAAAATTGTCGATGCGAAACTGACCTGGCGCTTCCAGTTGCTGACGGGCATTGCGGTATTTCCATCGGCCGACGCCGCGCGCGAGTTTCGCAAGGCGCGGCCGGATTCAATCATCCCGACAGAAGTTGTCCAGCGCATCGAGGACGCCGACGACCAGGCAGCGGAAGGTATCGCCGTGGCCGCCGAGCAGCTGCGGGCGATCGCGCGCATGCCCGGCGTCTCGGGCGTCACGCTGGTTACGCCCGGCGAACCTGCCCTGATACCGGCCGCGGTGCGTGCCGCAGGTCTGCGTCCATGAAACTCATCGAGATCAATCCCTCCCCGGCAATGACCGTGCACCCGATCACGGACCAGGACGTCTGCGTCGTCGTCGACAATTTCCTGAAGAACCCCGGGCACCTCGTCGAGTTCGCCATGGATAACGCGGCGGCATTCGAACCCCAGGCAATCGGCTACCCGGGAGTGCTCTGTGACGTGCCGCGTTCGGCCATGGACGCTATACACGGCTTCATTCGCTCGCACATGAGCCGGCGCTTTTCTTTCTTCAAGGGGGATATTCGCACGTCGACCTACCTGTCGATGGCGACGCGCCAGCCCGAGGAACTCGCGCCGCTGCAGCGCTTGCCGCATTCGGACCCGCGCGCCAACCTCGAGCGCAACAACTATGCGGCGCTCGTCTACCTGTTCGACGACGCCGAACTCGGCGGCACCGGCTTCTACCGCTGGACGAACCGCAAGCTGATCGAGGAAGCGACCGCCATGGAGATCGACCGTACCGACAGCTCCGCCGAATTTCTCGCCGAGCACCTCGAGATGTACCGGCAGCCGCCCCGCTACATGAACGGCAGCAATGAAGTGGCCGAACTATTGCTGGAAATTCCGGCGCGCTTCAATCGCCTGCTGTTCTACTCGGGCGACGTGCCCCACAGCGCCCACATCCCGCAGCCCGAGCGGCTGTCGGCTGATTTTGCGCGCGGCCGATTGACGCTAAACTGTTTCGCTTCGGTTCGACCCAAGTAAGGACAGCAAGATCAACAAGGCCTACTCACACGAGGAGATGTTCAACCTGGCGCTGAACTACCTGCGCAGCAGCGAGTTCGAGATGGCGGCAGACCTGTGCCGCGATGCGCTGGAAGAACAACCGCGCGACGACAAGATTCGCGTCCTGTTGGGGACCGTACTCGTTCGCCAGAACGAGTTCGCCGCGGCGGAGAAGGAGCTGCGTGACGTCATATCGCGGCGACCGGAGATTCCGAAGGCCGTGCGCGAGCTCGGCAACGCGCTGATCGCCCAGGGCAAGGGCGACGAGGCGATTCGGTGCTACAAGCGCGTCATCGAGCTGACGCCGGACAACCCGGCCGCGCACCGCGATCTCGCGATGGCCTACAAGACCCTGGGCAAACGCGAGCAAGCCGAGGCGGCGCTCGACGAGTCGCTGGAACTCGACCCGGAGCGACGCGAACTCGTGATGGCGATGCAACACCAGAACGACGGCGAGCACGGCAAGGCCGAGATTATCTGTCGCGAGATACTGCGGCGCGATCCGCGCAACGTGAACGCCACGCGCATGCTCGGCACCCTGGCCCGCGATACCGGCAAACCGCGGCTCGCGGCGCGCATGCTGCGCAACGCCGTCAATCTCGCGCCCGAGTTCTATGGCGCGCGCCTCGACCTCGCGCGGGCCTTGCTGGAAGTCGAGGAGTTCGACGAGTGCGAAGAAATGCTGCGGGAGACTGTTCGGCTGAAGCCGGAACTGCCGCACCCGTATTCCCTGCTCGGCAACCTGTACACCAAGCGGGGCGACTTCGAGGAAGCGGTAGAGGCTTTCAAGACCGCGCTGGATAAACAGCCGAACCACGGGCCGAGCCTGGCCGGCATGGGTCACGCCCTGAAGACAATCGGCCGGCAGGACGAATCGATCGACACCTACCGCGATTGCATCACGCGTCACCCGGAGTTTGGCGAAGCCTACTGGGCGCTGGCCAACCTCAAGACCTTTCGCTTCAGCGATGATGAGATCGCCACTATGGAAAGGCATGTCGACGACGAGTCGCTGACCGACGAAACCCGGGTCAACTTCAATTATTCGCTGGGCAAGGCCTACGAGGACCGGGAAGCATACGGCCGGGCGTTTGCGCGATATGACCAGGGCAACCAGCTGCGCCGGCCGCACGAGAGTTACGACCCGGTGCAGACCGAGATGGTGCACGACCAGATTATCGAGACGATCACGCCGGAGTTTCTCGCCGCCAATCGTGACCACGGCTGCCCCGACGACGACCCTATCTTCATCGTGGGACTGCCGCGCTCGGGCTCGACGCTGATCGAGCAGATTCTCGCCAGTCACAGCGCGGTCGACGGCACGCTCGAGCTGCCGGAGCTGCCGCGCGTGATCAAGACCATCAACCAGCAGCAGCGCGATGGAAAAGGCTACCCGCAGTCCTTGCCGCATTATGGTAAAGACCTTGCCGAACTCGGCCGGCAGTACCTCGAGTCAACCGCTCGCTATCGCAAGGGCGCGCCCCGCTTCACCGACAAGTTGCCGAACAACTTCGCCAGCATCGGGCTCATCGCGGCGATCCTGCCGAACGCGAAGGTCGTCAACGCGCGCCGCCACCCGCTGGACAGCTGCATGGGCTGTTACAAGCAGCTCTTCTACAGCGGCCAGTCGTTTACCTACGACCTGGTCGAACTCGGCGAGTACTACCTCGAGTACCAGCGGATGATGGACTACTGGCACGAAGTCGTTCCGGATATGGTCCTCGACGTGCACTACGAGGCCATGGTCGCGGACCAGAAAGCACAGACCCGTCGTTTGGTCGAGCATTGCGGTCTGCCGTGGGAAGACCGGGTGCTCAGATTCTACGAAACCGACCGCGCCGTCATCACGGCCAGCTCGGAACAGGTCCGCCAGCCTATCTACTCGAAGTCCGTCAATTCGTGGCGCCGTTTCGAGGCGCAACTGGCGCCGCTCATCGAGGTCCTGGAGCCTTTGCTGCGCAAGCTTCCCGAGGATCAGCAGCCCGCCATTTTGCGTTGATCGAGATCCGACCATCCTCTATAGTCGAGAGACATAGGGGTAAGTACGTATCCTGTGGGGGAGACAAATGCCAAAAGAGAGAGACACCGATCCCGCTACATTTACGGGAATCAACTACAAGACCACGATCGGCGCAGCTGTAGCGGCAGCTGTCGGCGCCGGCCCGGGCGCTGCACTGGCCCAGGACGAAGGCGGCATCGAGGAAATCACGGTTACCGCTACCAAACGCGGCGAGATCAGCATCATGGACCTCGCCGGCAGCATCCAGGCCTTTGACACGGCTGCAATTCGCAACCAGGGCCTGACGGACATGGAGAGCTACACCAAGCTCACCCCGACGCTGACCTATTTCGGCAACACGACCGGCCAGGGCAAGGTGTTTATTCGCGGCATCGCCGACGCCCCCGACACCTTCATCGTCGGCCAAAGTTCCGCCGTTTACCTGGACGAGCAGCCCATCACCCAGAGCGCCGCGGTCGATCCGCGCCTCGTCGACATCGAGCGCGTCGAAGTTCTCTCCGGGCCGCAGGGCACGCTGTACGGTTCCAGCTCGCAGTCGGGCACGCTACGTATCGTCACCAACAAGCCCGACCCGTCGCGTTTCGAGGCCTTTGCCGACGCCACGATCAAGGGCATGTCGGAAGGCGACAACAGTTTCGATATCTCGGGCATGGTCAACATCCCGCTTGCCGAGGATTCCTTCGCCGTTCGCCTGGTCGGCTTTACCGCGACCGAGGGCGGCTTCATCGACAATGTCGAGGGCACGACGGCCAGTTGTGACTCCGGCTTCCGCTGCGCGGTCGGCGGCCCGCAGTCGAATGCCAACGCCGTCAAGGACGACTGGAACGAAACCACCGTTACAGGCGGCCGCGTGTCCGCGAAGTGGTTCATCAACGAAGACTGGAGCGCCACGCTCGGCCTCGCATACCAGTCCGTCGAGGCAGATGCCGAGAACACCTACGATCCGACAGTTGGGGACCTGGAGCTGATCGCGTTCTACCCCGATTCGTTCGACGACGACTGGACGCAGTACGCCCTGACGATCGAAGGCAACATCACCGACAACCTGAGCTTCACGTCGGCGACCGCCTACTTCACACGCGACACCAAGTACATACAGGACACCACCGAGTACGCGGCGTACTTCGGTTCGTTCTGCTACTACGCCACCGCCACTTACAATGCCTACTGCTTCCAGCCGGCCGGCGCCTCCTACGCTTACAACGACCCGATTGGTTTCCTGACCAACGACCAGGAGAACACCAACCTCACGCAGGAGTTCCGCTTCTCCTACGTGGGTGACCGGGTCGACTGGGTAGCGGGCGCGTTCTGGGAAGACCGCACCGAGGAGTGGGACTTCACGACCTACACCACCGATGCGGGCGGTTACTCGGACTCCCAGGGTTTCTACCACTGGGATGCGTACTGGAACGTTTCGCCAGTTCCCTCGGACGCCTGGTGGTTCTCGGCCGATGATACCGACTGGGAGACGATTGCCGTGTTCGGCGAGGCGACCTTCCAGATCAACGACCAGTGGTCATTCACGGGTGGCGCGCGCTGGTTCGACGTCGACCAGACCAAGACGTATTTCGTAGAACTGCCGGCGGGCCGCCTGACGCCAGCGGGCAAGATGCTGAACGGGGATGCTGCAGCCAAGCACGGTTGTATCTTCAGCGATGCCCCCTGCAACCCGCTCGACAGTGATAACCCCGACGATCTCGGCTTCACACGGCCTGATTCCAGCGACGACGACGTCGCGGTCAAGCTGTCGTTCCAGTACACGCCGAACGACGACCTGATGTTCTATGCCCTGTATTCCGAAGGCTTCCGACCGGGCGGCACCAACCGCAACCGCGGCGCCCCCAGGTTGCCGGAGGCCTTCAGCGCCGACTTCCTCGAGAACTACGAAGTCGGCATGAAGGGCAGCTTCGCCGGTGGTCGCGTCAACGTCACCGCGGTTGCTTTCTTCCAGGACTGGGACGACTACCAGCTAGAGGTCGTAGACCCGTCGAACATCCCCTGCGCCATCGACCCGACGCCCCCGTGCGGCCAGCCGTGGCAGAAGGGCGTGCTCAATGCGGGCAGCGCGAGTTCCGACGGTTTCGAGTTCACGATCGACGCGATGCCGAACGACCAGTTCAAGCTGCAGATCAACACGACGTTCCTGACGTCGGAACTCAACGACGACGTTCCCGGGCTGGACAATGTCGGCGACGGCTCCAAGCTGCCGTTCGCGCCCGACTTCAAGGGCTCTCTCATGGCACAGTACAACTGGCCGATGAGTGTCGCCGGATCGAACGAGGGCTTCTTCCAGTTCCAGTTCAGCCACACCGGCAGTTCGCTGAACCAGGTCCAGGCTTTCGAAGACGGTCCGACGCCGCAGATCAAGCAGGAGGCCTACAACTGGGCCAGCGTCCGGTTCGGACTCCAGGGTTCCTCATGGGAGGCCAATGTCTTCATCAACAACCTCACCGACGAACGTGGCCAGCTCTACCACGATGTGAGCGACTTCGAGCCGTTCTTCGGCCGCCAGCGCACGTCGGTTATCCGGCCGCGCGAGTACGGCGTGCGCTTCGTCAAGTTCTGGGGCGACTAGGCCGAAACAGCAAGACCCGAAAAGGGGTCAGAGCCCTGGGGCTCTGACCCCTTTTTCTTTGGCTAGTCCTCGTAGGGCCAGACCTCGAGCCCGTGAATTGCGTTGCGGATATCCATGGTGAGCGTCGCGCGCGCGACCACGGTCGCATTGTCGACGTCATAGATGGTCACTGTCGACGGCGACGAACCGGCGGCCACGAGCTGGTCGCTGATGGCGCACAGCCCGCGTCCGAAGCCCTGGCGCGCCACCTTGGAATCGTCGATGCCGGCGAACTGGATCTCGTCTTCAGGATAGGTAATCACCCGAAACGCCTTGTTGGTCCCATCGCGACCGGAATAGCGCACTGCGTCGCTTTCGGTGTCGTTGACCAGCACCCCGTCGCGCCAGGGCTGCGCATTGTGCGAACCCACCGGGATGTTGCAGACCTCGTTGAGCTCGAACTTGCTGTTCATGTGCAGCATGGCCTTCGTCCGCAAGCCGCTGACGTAAACGCCGCTGCCGTCGACGAACACCATGTTGATGTGAAAGTTGTTGATCGGGCCCGGCCCTTTGTCGGAGCGCGGGTCGAAAACGGTACCAGCCCAGCCGCCGAGGGCTCGCGCGACCTGCATGCCCCACGTGAACTGGCGGCTGTCGAGATCGAAAGCCAGCAGGCTGTCGAATCCGGTCGAGGTCAGGAAGATGGTGCGGTCCATGCGCGCGATTTCGTGGCAATGCTTGAGGTACGGGTTGCGCCATGAGGCCGTGATGCGGAAGTCGCGGTCGTAGCAAAACAGCTCGTCACTGGCAGCCACGTAGATATCGTCGCCGTCGAACGCGATGCCGCGCAGACCACGGTCGGCGCCCCTGCCCTCAAAGTCGATTTCGCCGGTGTTCCAGTCGACGTGCTGCAGCGACTCCTGGTTCGCGAAGTCGATCGTGAAAATGCCGCCGTGGCTATCGCCCTGCTGGGCGCCGCGCACCACCGAGGTGGCCACGAGCTTGGGTAGCCGCTCCGTCATTCCGCGTTAGTCCTTGTTCCTGCGTTCCAGTATTCTTGCATGCTCATGTCGTACGACGTCGTCATCATCGGGGCCGGCCACAACGGCCTGACTGCCGCCGCCTACCTCGCCCGTTCGGGAAAACGTGTACTCGTTATCGAACGCCGCGACATCGTCGGCGGCTGCGCCGTCACCGAGGAGGTCGATCCCGAACTCGCGCCCAGCTGTCGCGTCTCGACGGCGTCGTACATTGCCAGCATGTTGCGGCCGACGATCATACGCGATCTCAAGCTCGGATCGTACGGTTTGCGCATGGTCGCCTGCGATCCGGGCGTACAGGCGGCTTTCGACGACGGCACGGTCGTCGGCTGGTGGTCGGATGAAGACCGCATGCGATCGGAGTTGGGCCACTGCGCATCGGAAGATATCGACACGTTCTTCGCGACCGAGTCCGAGCTCATGCGTCTCGCGGCCTACCTGCAACCCTTCTTCCTCGAGGCTCCGCCGGATCTGCATGCGACGGGACTCGCCCGACTCGCCGAGAGCTGGCGCATGTACCGCCGGTTCCGCGGCATCAGCGGCGACGAGATCGCCGCGATGACCCGGTTCCTGACCGGCTCGCTCGGTGAGTTCCTGGACCAGCGCTTCCGGTCCGACAAACTCAAGCGGCTGATCCTGTCGAACAGCCTCTATGGCAAGCACGGTGGCCCCTACCAGCCCGGGACGGCCATGGGTCTGCTGTTTCACCTGCTGAGCGGCGGCGATGCCGACCAGCAGGCCTGGCAGGGCCACGTCATCGGCGGCATGGGCGCCATCAGCAATGCCCTGCGCGGCGCCTGTGAAGACCTGGGTGTCGAGGTGCGTACCGGTGAAACAGTGCACCGCGTCAACGTCGTTAACGGCCGGGCGACCGGCGTGACCCTCGAGTCGGGTCTTGAGATCGAGGCGCGGCTCGTCGTCTCGAACGCGGACCCGAAGCGCACGTTCCTGACGCTGCTCGAAGAATCGGACCTGCCGGACGATTTCCTGCGCGATGTCGCCGCTATTCGCATGGACGGACCCGCCGGCAAGGTCAACTTCGTGCTCTCCGAAGAGCCGAAGGTCAACGGCATGCCGTCCGAGCGTACGAAGCCGCAGCGGTCGCTGTTCACCTTGATCCCGACGTTGCAGGAAGCCGAGGACAACTACAACGCCTCGCAGCGTGGCGAACTGCCCGAGCGTTTGTGGGTCGACTGTGTGCTGGCATCGAATGTCGACGACACGCTGGCGCCCGACGGCCGGCATATGCTGACCTGCTTTGTGCAGTACCTGCCCTATGAGCTGCGCGACGGGAGCTGGGACGACCGGCGCGAGGAACTCGGCGACCGCGTCACCGAACTGATCGGGCAGTTCGCGCCGAATGTCCCGGGCTCCGTGGTCGCCCGGCGCGTGTTCTCACCGCCGGACCTCGAGGCGCGCTTCGGCATCACGGAGGGCAATATCTTCCACGGCGACATCTCGCTGCAGCAGATGTTCTTCATGCGGCCGCTGCCGCGCTGGGCGCATTACGAGACGCCGGTTCGCGGCCTGTACCTGTGCGGTGCGGGGACTCACCCTGGCGGCGGCGTCACGGGAGCGCCCGGCTACAACGCCGCGCACGCAATACTGCGCTCAGCCTCCTGAGAGCTGGCAGTCGGCTGGCAGATCGGTCGGCAGGTTCCAACGCAGCGCGTCGGGATCGACGAAGTCGTCCGGATCCATTTCACCGGGGTTGGCCCGAAACCACGCGACCAGCGTCTCGCGGACCAGCGGCGTGCCGTTCGGAATCTGGAAGCCCTCCTCGGGAGTCACGGGCGTCAGAATACTGTCGCCGCCAAGCAGCAGGAAATCGTTAGCTACAACGCGCAGCACGTCCTCGTCCGCGATTTCGCTGCCATCGGGCCGCAGCATGCTGACCTGCATATCGTTCGCGTCACAGCTTACGTAAACGCGCATGCCCGAGAAGCCGGCCGCACGCCTGCGGTTGTGCGCCTGGATTGCGACAATCGAGCGCAACTGCTCGCCCGTCAGTTCGATGATCGACACGCGATTATCGAAGGGGAACACCCGGTACACGTCACCGTAAGTCAGCTCGCCCTCGGGCAATTCGGCGCGGATGCCGCCCCAGACATTGTGTATCGCGATGTCGGCGTCGTTCATCTGCAGCATCGCGTCGGTGAAGAGGTTACCGAGCGGTGATTCGGGTCGCGTCCGGTGCAACATGGGCTCTTCCATGTCCACGCCCAGCGACTCGGCCCGGCGCCTCGCCGCCATATCCTGTGCGAGCCCGGCGATCGCGACCACCTGCTCATCCGGCACCACGTCACGCCCTTCGTAGTTCCCCCCGGCGACAATCGGCTGCGGGGGGAAGATACGGCGATCGATTATCTCGCCGCTGGTGCGATCGATGGTGAAATCGACCCGGCTGAACGCCCGGGTGTTGGAATAGGCGGCCGTGACCGCGATACCGTTGACGTCATGGGCGATTCCCTGGTGCTCGTGGCCCGCCACGATGTGATCGACGAGACCGGGCGGCAAAGCCTGCGCCACCCGCATGATCTCGCCGTCCATACGGCAAGAAGAAGTGTCGTAAGGGTCATCGAATTCCGTGCAGCGGCTGCCCGCGTGCGCCACGACGACGATGAGCGAGGCGCCCGCCAGCCGCAGCGTTTGCGCCTGTTGCTCGATCGTCTCGGCCAGCGGCGCAATTTCCAGCCCGCGCACGTTGGCCGCGATCGTGGTCGCCGGCGTCGCCTCGGTCAACACGCCGATCACGCCGATGAGTACGCCGGCGCGCTGCACCACAGCGGACGCCTGCACGTTGTCCCACTCGACCATTTCCCCGGTCGACGCGTCGATCAGGTTCGCCCCCAGTAAAGGGAAGTTGGCTTTGCTCGCCCGCGCCCGCAGGGCGCCCTGCGGATCGTCGCCGTCGCCATCGGGGATCGACTTCGGGCCGAGGGGGCCGAAATCGAATTCGTGATTGCCGATGGCCGCCGCCGCGTAACCCAGCGCGTTGTAGGCCTCCACGACGGAGTAACCCTCGTTGAGATTGGACTCCAGCGTGCCCTGCCACATGTCACCGGCATCGACGAGAAGCACGCCGCCGTCGTCGGCGCGTGCCTTGCGAACGGCGTTTACGTACCCCGAGAACGTGGTCAGGCCGCCCCGCCCGGATTGCTCGACCAGCTCGCCGTGGACATCGTTGGTGCCGATGACCGTGATGACGACGACATCGGGCTGCGTTTCTACCTGCGCGCATCCGGCGGCAAGCAGTAAGAATAATAAGAGGAGGTTACGCATGGTCGGTATTCTAGCCCGAGTTGTTGACTGACTGTGACATCGCGGCGATCTGCTCCGGTCCGATCCGACAGCAGCCGCCGACCAGGCTGGCGCCCGCCGCGACCCACTCCGCCGCGGCCTGCTCGCACTGCAGCGGCGTGCTCGTGCCGTGCCAGCTGTTGTCCTCGGACCGATATGTCTCGCCGGAGTTCGGATAGACGACTATCGCCTTGCCAGGGGCCGTTTCTCTCAGGGTTTCTATCGCCGCCAGTACGATCTCGGGCGGCACGCAATTAACGCCGAGGGCCATCACGCCGTCACGCGCTGTGAAGTGGCCTGCGGCGGTCGCAAGCGGCGTCCCGTCCACGAGATGGCTGCCGTCGAGGCAGGAGAAGCTGACCCACGCCGGTTTCGACACGCGGCCGAGCAGGTCAGCGAGTATTTCTGCCTCGCGGCCGGACGGGATGGTCTCGCAGGCGAACAGGTCGGCATCGCTCGTGTCGAGCAGCGCGAGCCTCTCTTCGTGAAAGGCTCGCAGATCCTCATCACTGATATCGTAAGCGCCGGTGTACTCGGACCCGTCATGGACGACAGCGCCGTACGGACCGATGCTGGCCGCCACTAGCGCAGGTTCGGCGTCGGGGTTGTCGGCCAGGTATTCGTCGCATGCCCGGCGAGCCAGGCTCACCGAATCCAGGATCAGTTGATCCGCCTGCTCGCCCGTGTGGCCGGCCGCCATCAAGCCCTTCCTGCTCGCCTGGTAGCTCGCCGTCGCGACGATGCGCGCGCCTGCATCGAGGTAAGCACGCGTCGCATCGACGAGGGCCCGGGGGTTCGATTGCAGCAACTGCGCCGACCAAAGCTCACCGTCGATATTGTGGCCCATGGCTTCGCACTGCGTTGACAGCCCGCCGTCGATCACGGCAGGCCTGCCGGCGGCGAGCAAAGCTGCGAATTCATTGGTCATTGTGTCACTATTCCCAGATGCGCTTTCTGCTGATGCTGTTGTTGTTCCTGGTCGCCGCTTGCAGCGAGCCGCGGCCGGGGCCCTTTCTCACGGAGGCGCCCTACGATCCCGACGATGGCAACGTCGCTATTCGCTGCGGCGCGCTCATCGATGGTATCAGCGACGCACCGTTTGCGGACAAGCTCGTTATTATCCGCGACGGCCGCTTCGAGCGCATCAGCGATGATGCGGCGCCGCCGGATGACATCGCGTTCCTCGACCTCGGCGATTACACCTGCCTGCCGGGTTTGATCAACACGCACGTGCACCTCAACGACGTCCCGGAGCGGGCAGCGGATTATACGGTCTATTACCGCCTGACGGAGGAGGACCACGCGCGGACGACGGCGGCAAATGCCGAGGTTACGCTGATGACCGGCTTCACCACGGTGCGCAATGTCGGCGACTATTTCCCGCAGCCGGTTTACGACATTCGTGACGAGATCCAGGCCGGCCGCGCTGTCGGCCCGCGGATTCAGGCGGCAGGTCCTTACCTGACCATACCGGGCGGCGGCGGGGACCTCGTCCTGCCCGGTCATGACGAGAACGAGATACCCATCGAAGCGCGACAGGGCGTTGCATCGACGCCTGCGGAGTTCGCCGCCGCGGCGCAACGCGCCGTATACAACGGCGCTGACTTCCTCAAGGTGATCGCGTCGGGCGCCGTGTTCTCTTTCGGCACAGAACCCGGCGCGCCCGAAATGACCCAGGCCGATATCGAGGCGGTTGTCAGGGTGGCTCGCGAACACGGGTTGAAGGTCACGGCGCACGTGCACAGCGCGCAGTCCGGCAAGGACGCGGTGCTTGCCGGCGTCGACGCTCTCGAACATGCGTCCCTGCTCGACGACGAGGCCATTGCGCTAGTCGCTGAGCGCGGCGTCTTCTTGTCGATGGACGTTTACAACGGCACCTACACGGAGAACGTCGGCCGCGACCAGGGCTACCCCGAGAACATCATGCAGCGCAATTTCGAAACCACCGAGGCGCAGCGCGTCGTGTTCGAGAAGGCTTACGCCCTTGGCATACCGATCGCCTATGGTACCGACGCCGCGGTGCTGCCCCACGATATGGGTGGCTGGCAATTCGGCATCATGGTGGAGCGCGGCATGGCGCCGATGGACGCAATGCGCTCGGCCATGTCGGTCGCGGCAATGCTCATGGATTGGCAGGATCGGGTGGGCGCCATCAGGCCGGGGCTTTACGGCGACCTCATCGCCGTCAGGGGCAATCCGCTCGAGGACCCGGCCGTCATGAAAGACGTGCGGGTCGTCATCAAGGGTGGCCTGGCCTTCAAGCTGCCGGAGAAGAAGCACTGATGCAGCCACACACCGGTTCCTACTACGCCGCCACGGCTAACGAACAGACCGACTATCCGCCGCTGCAGGGCGACCAGCTGGCCGACGTCTGCGTCATCGGCGCCGGCTTCACGGGTATCGCCACCGCGTTGACGCTCGCCGAACGCGGCTACGATGTGCGGGTCGTCGAGGCCAACAAGGTCGGCTGGGGTGCTTCGGGGCGCAACGGCGGCCAGATGATCGGCGGCATTGCCGGCGAGAAGCATGTGGCCAAAGCCTGCGATGCGGACATGCTGTGGCAGATGCACTGGCGCGGCCACGACATCATCGCCGAGCGGGTCGAAAAGTACGGCATCGAGTGCGATTTGAAATACGGCTACGTTGACGTGGCAATCAAGCCGCGCCACCTGCGCGACTTTCAGGAGGAGTTCGACTACCTCGAGAAACACGGCTTCGAATACGAACACCGCATGCTCGACCGCGACGAGACGCGCGAGCTGATTGGCACGGATGCCTACCTCGGCGCCCTGCTCAACATGCGCAACGGGCACCTGCATCCCCTGAACCTCTGCATCGGCGAAGCGCGTGCGGCGACCGGGCTGGGCGTGAAGATTCACGAGGGTTCCGAGGTCCTGCGTATCGAGCATGGCGCCAGGCCGAAGGTCGTTACGGCCGACGCGTCGGTCACCGCCGACTCGGTCGTCATCGCCGGCAACGCCTATCACCTCGTAGAACCGAAGCTGCGCGGCATCATGTTCCCGGTGAACAGCTTCATCATCGCGACCGAGCCGCTGACGGCAGAACAGGTTGCCAGCGTGAACCCGCACGACCTCGCCGTCTGCGACCCCAATTTCGTGTTGCAGTACTACCGGCTGAGCGCCGACAAGCGCTTCCTGTTCGGCGCCCGCATTAACACGTTCGGCGATGATCCCGCTTACATCGCAAAGCATCACCTGCCGTTGTTGCTGCGGCTGTATCCGCAGCTCGAGGGTATCGGCGTCGACTACGCCTGGGGCGGAACGATTGGCGTGCCGCTGCACCGGGTGCCGCGCATCGGCCAGGTGGCGCCCAATGTCTTCTATTCGCAGGGTTACTCAGGCCACGGCGTCAACGTGACGCACCTTGCTGGCGAGATCATGGCCGACGCGATCGCCGGCACGCTCGAACGCTTCGACATCTTTGCCGGTATCAAGTCGACGCGCTTCCCCGGTTCGCACACTTTCCGCAAGCCGCTCGTGGCGCTCGGCGTGCTGTATCACCAGATCAGAGACAAGCTGTAAGGAGAGAGAAGATGGGCATTGTTGAGAACAAGCAGGTCGTCATCGACTTCTACGAGGCCGGGGCGCGCGGCGATATCGATACGTGCTTCAGCCTGGTAGCAGACGACGTCATCTGGACCAACATCGGTTCGACGAGATTTTCCGGTTCGTTTACGGGTAAACAGGCGCTCGTGGAAGGATTGCTGGGACCTTTGTTCGGCCAGCTGAAAGCGGGCATCGCGTCAAGCATCGAGGCGCTGATCGCCGAGGATGACATGGTGGTCGCGTTGACCCTGGGGCAGGCCGAGACGCACGACGGCACGCCGTATAACAATACCTACTGCCAGGTCCTTCGCATCGCCGATGGCAAGATCGCCGAAGTGCGGGAATACATGGATACCGCGCTCATCGATGCGGTATTCGGGAAGGCATAGCCAAGCAATGGAGTACTAGTCCGTGGGCTCTTTCGACTTCGTAATTCCGATTGTCCTGCTACTGGTGATGATTCTCGCCTACCAGTCTCTCAAGATCGCGAACGAGAACGAGCGATTCGCGGTATTCATGCTGGGACGATTCATGGCGTTCAAAGGACCCGGACTGGTCTTCAAGACCGGCGCGATGAAGCTGGTTCGCCTCAGGGTTGGCGATGTGGGTGTTGTATCGGGGTCCGAGTTCGTGAGATTCGGCGAGTCCGATGTGCCGGTCGCCCAGGCAAGCGAGTTCCGCACCGGTGACAGCGTCCGCATTCTTTCGTTCGGCGACGATGGCCCGTTTCTGACCCGGTCCGACGAAAAAGCGACCCAGCGCTGCCCGCAGTGCGGCCATCAGTTCTAGTACAGGATTCCCAAGCCTGATCAAGAGCACTCACGAGTTCCAGTCGATCTTGTCCCAGAGTCGCTGGAGTTTCTGGCCGCGCGATGGACTCAACCAGGATATGTAGGCGACGCGGCCGCGCAGATGCGCCCTGAAGTTCGGATGGCCCTCGACGTTCTGGCTTTCAGGGCCGTGTTTGCCGCAATTGTGCAGAATGGCCTTGAGTCGATCCCAATCCGCGCGCCGGCAATTCGGCTTTTCATTGACGACGACACCGGCCAGGCACTGCCGCTGCGACGCCAGACGCAGGCGGGTCTTGCGATGATTCAGTCGAAATCCCTCGTCAATCGCGATTGACCCTGCCAGCGCTTCCAGAAATCCGGACATCCGGGCCAGCCGGTACGGCCCGGAGAACGCCATGTCATCCGCGTACCGCGTGTACTGCAGCCCAAATCGTTTCGCCAACCCGTCGAGCCGGCAGTCCAGCCGCCACGCGCACAGGTTGGCCAGCTGGGCCGATGTCGGTGCGCCCTGTGCCAGGTGTTTGCTCTCCAGCCGTTTGCGCACATCCCACGACAGCGCCTCGAACGGTTTCCCGGCCAGGGCGGGCGAAGCCGACGTTGTGCAGAGACCCTGCAGCAGCCAGGCCACGTTCGTCGGGTAACCGACGCGGCGGAACAGCGCGCCAACGCGAGCGACGGGCACCGAGTGGAAGAAGTCTTTCAGGTCCAGCCTGAGAACGGCCTCTTGCCCGGTATGGGGCGCAGCGTAGCTCCGGGTCGATCGTCCTCGACTGAATCCATGTGCACAAGGGTGCGGGGGAACCCGGTTCAGGATCTCATTGAGGACCTTCCGTTGAATCTCCTTGAGGCGCGATTTCGGGGCCTCGATGAGTCGCAGCGAGCCCGATCGTTTCGGTACCCAGTAATAACTGTAGTGGTGCAGTTTCCTCTCGGTGACCTTCGACTGCTGCGAACGGCCGTCGGAGAACCAGGCAAGCTCTTTGTCGGAAAGAGACAGCCAGGCCGCAACGTCCGACCACGTCGATAGCTCTGGCAGTGGAAACGTGACGAGCGAGCCAGGAGTCGCCTCCATAGTCGGCGAATCCAGGAGCGGGCCTTTGATCGCCGACCCCTCGAACACCGGGTTGAGCAAGGATTCCGAAAGCAGGTAATCGACCAGCGTGTCGATGCCCGGCCGTGACGATTTATCGAACCGCAGGCGGAGCCTGGCGGAGACCTTGGCGAGTTCATCGAAGTCCGGCGGCAAGGCTCGGGCCAGCCGATCAGCAATTCCCGCTTCATCCCAATTCCCCGAGAGGAGGGAAAGCGCGAGCCACCGTGCTTGTGTGGATCTGCTGGTTAACATGCAGCCAGTCTCCGACCATTCTCGTATTTCCGGTACAAAACTGCGCGAAGCGCAGCGGCGTGCCGGAGCTGAAATGCCTAAGTAATGACTTCTCCCCGGGGTATCCCCGGAGATCTCCCGGATTCGATCTTCACCGAATCAAAGAGCTACTCGAAGACTGGCTGCGAATTACATGGTGGGATACGGTCCTGGGAACGTCAAGCGGCCAGTTCAAAGAATTCACTGCGTCCCGGGAAGGGCGCCTTCATTGTCCATGCGCTCGTACCAGGAGGTCGATGTAAGGGTGATCCCCGATAGTTGAGCTTGGCTGGTGTCGCTTATATTGGCACGTGTGGGCGATTAGCTCAGTTGGGAGAGCGCTGCATTCACATTGCAGAGGTCACTGGTTCGAGACCGGTATCGCCCACCATTCCCCCGCCTGCGGGATGACGAGTCCAGCACAAACCACGGAGCAGGATTATGACCGGACGTAACCCTATTTCGGCGCTTGCGCACCTGCGCCATGAATTCGGCGAACACGGTGGCGTCAACATGTCCATCGAAGCCAGTTCAACGTTCACCGTTATGGAGCCGGGCACGATGCCCGAGATGTTCCAGGGCCTGAAGGGGCATGATGCAGGCTGTTATCTCTATGGCCGTCACTTCAATCCGACGGTCTACAACCTGGGCCGGCAGCTCGCTGCTCTCGAGGGAACCGAGGCGGCCTACTGTACCGCCAGCGGTATGGGCGCCATTGCGTCGACGCTATTCGCACTCTGCAAGGCCGGCGATCACATCGTCGCCTCGCGGGCAGTGTACGGCGGCACCTACGCCCTGATGCACGACTTCCTGCCCGAGAAAGCCGGCATCACGACAACGTTCGTCGACATCACTGACCTCGACGCCGTCCGCAACGCAATGACCGACAACACCCGGCTGGTTTATGCGGAGAGCGTGTCGAACCCGACCTTGCGTGTTGCCGATATTCCACAGCTTGCTGGCATCGCACACGACGCGGGGGCGCAACTCGTGGTCGACAATACTTTCACCCCCCTGATCCTGAGCCCGGTAGCGCTGGGCGCCGACGTCGTCGTGCACAGCATGACCAAGTTCATTAGCGGCATGTCGGATGTCATTGCCGGCGCCGTCTGCGGCAGTAATGATTTCATCGAGTCGTTGATGGATCTGCACACGGGATCGTTCATGCTGCTCGGTCCGACTATGGATCCGAACGTCGCGTCAACGCTGAGCCTGCGAATTCCGCACCTGTCTACTCGCATGGCGGCGCACGGCGAACGCGCACTCGCGCTGGCGGAGCGTCTGGATGAGGCTGGTGTCAATGTCTGCTATCCGGGGCTTGCTCACCACCCGGACCACCTGCTGTTCGATGAGCTACGTTGCCCTGACCACGGCTACGGCGGCGTGTTGACGATCGACATGGGTGACCTGGAATCGGCGAACCGGCTGATGTCGCTGCTGCAGAACAAGTATCGCTTCGGCTTCATGGCCGTCAGTCTCGGTTACTTTGACACATTGATGTCCTGCTCCGGCTCGAGCACTTCGAGCGAATTAACGGACGAAGACAAGAACGAGGCGGGAATCAGCCCCGGCCTCGTGCGCATGTCGATCGGGTACACAGGGACGCTCGAGCAGCGCTGGCAGGAACTCAGGGACGCGCTGGAAGAAGTCGGCACGTCGGTCGGCCAGACGCGATATTCGGAAGAGCCTGGCGCCCGGTCGGGAAAAACGACGACCCTACGCAACTCATCTAACTTATAATTCGTTGTAGAGCGTTGAGAAAAACGCTCACCAACAACGGAGAATAAGAATGAAGAAAACTACGTTTATTGCAGGAATTGTTGCCTTGCTTGCCCTGCCGCTGGGCGCACTGGCCGATGGTCACGAGGGAGAAGAACAGCCGTCTCTGTCGGACGTGTGGATTCTAGTGCCGAAGGCCGGCATGGAGAACGAGTTCAATGAAGCAATCGCAGCGCATGTGGCTTATCGGAAGGAACAGGGTGAATCTCGCGATTGGAATGGTTACCGGGTGGCAATCGGCGATAACCTGCGGCCTGTCATGTTCCGCCACTGCTGTTTCGACTGGGCCGACCACGACGCTTATCTTGCCGAAGAAAGCCTCGAGGCGATCGGTGCACACTACGCCGAGACCGTCTTCCCGTACGTCGATCATGCGCACCATTATTTTGAGGAGACAGACCGGGAGAACAGCCACTGGCCGGAGGGTGACGCGACCGACGGTCCGT
The DNA here is from genome assembly GCA_030066075.1 of Woeseiaceae bacterium. Taxonomy (GTDB): domain Bacteria; phylum Pseudomonadota; class Gammaproteobacteria; order Steroidobacterales; family Woeseiaceae; genus UBA1847. Next base: position 295 of record JASJCH010000023.1, on the reverse strand, counting down.
ACTTCTGGGTAACCACCATCAAGTGGCAAGCCGGCACCGGTCCTGGCCCCGGCATGGCGCGCGAAAAGATGAGCCAGATGGCGAAGGAATACGGCTGGGACGACGCCGGTAACGAATGGCTCTGGCTGACGCGGATTGGCGGTACACCCATGGTCATGCTGGTAGGCGCCTCGGCGGATTTCGCAGGCATGGCAGATGACGATCCTGGCTTCTATGACTTCATGGTCGAGAAGATGGGCTCCTCTGACGAAATCGATGCGGTATTCGAGCAGTATCGGAACGGAATGAAGAGCGT
>JASJCH010000022.1 GCA_030066075.1 Woeseiaceae bacterium | reverse complement strand
CATGAACGGGATGAATTCAGGGAAACCTCAGCAGTTCGGCTGGTGGCAATCCTGAGCCAAGCCGGCGGTACACTGTCGGAAGGTGCAGAGACTACCTGGGAACTTCAGTGTTCTTAATAACAGGCTAGAGCGTCCCGCCCCTAACAACTCGGTTGAGGGTGATGAGATAGTCCGCTCCATTCAGAAATGAGTGGATAAAGTGAATCCCTTGGTCCCAGGTTCGAGTCCTGGCGGGCCCACCACCTTCACGCTAGTCCCGTGCCGGATAGACGAGGGGAAAGTCGTCGTCATCGGTTTCGTTCGCCCTGGTCTTCTTTTGCATGTCGAGAATTTCGGCTCGTCGATAGGAGAACGCCTGGTACCGCTCGAAAAGCAGCTCCATTTGACGATCAGATAGCACGCTCGGCGAGAGCTCCAGCACAAGCCGCTCGTACTCGTCCATTTCCGCCATTCGGTTCTCGACGTACTCCACGGACCTTCGTTGCACGTCAGGATTGGCAACGGCCTGCTCCTGCCCCCGCACCTGCACCAGGATTTCGAGGAACTGATCCTGTTGCGCGTCGGTCAACGGGACGTCGTTGGCCTGGAACAGCCGCGTAGCACGCCCGGCCTCCCAGTACTCCATCTTGTTGCGCTCGAGTTCCAAAAGCTGCAGGAGTTTGGCGTCACCGATGATTGCGGTGATTCCCGCCTGCCGGTCGTCCTCTGTAATGGGCTGAGGATTGAAGTTGCGCATCCTCGTACTGGAGATTGCGACCTCAACGAGAAAATTCGTGAGATCAACCTGCTCGGCTTCGCTAAGCCCCAAATGCCGGAACATCAACGCATACGCGGTGATTACCTCTTGGGTGGTCTCTTTTCGCAGCCATTGCAGGTCAGCTTCCGGCGGGGATTGAGAATCGGCACCGCTCGAGTCATCGGGCTGCACGTCAACGCTTTCGTTGCCATCGACCGCAGTGGCGAGGTCAGCTACATCGGCGGGCACGGCATCTCTCAATCGGTGCGGACAGTCACCCCAGCTTTCCCTGAGCATGGTCAATGCCGCCGTGAACTGCTGCGGTTGCTCGAAGTGCGGGAAGTGCGCGGTCTCCTTGAATTCGAGCCATGCCTTGGCCGGCGCCTCGATTTTCTCGAAGTACTCCCTGGCGAGCTGCGTTGGCGTAACCATGTCATGGCGGCCCATGATCAGCGCGACAGGAATATTGAACTGCCACTCGTTCGCCAACAGGTCGCGTGGCATGTCGTAGCGCATGTGCCTTGACGAGAACGAGGAGCCCTTCGCAACGTTGAGGCTGTCGAACAGGTTGTACTCCGTGGCCATGAGGCCCGACAGCAGCAGCGGGGCGAAAGACGTCTCTCCGTAAAGCTCACTGCCGGTCCTGAACAGAAGATCTTCGAGGTTCGATCTGTCGATGGCCACGCCCGGCTCTAGCCCAAGCTCCTCCCGCCGAGCCTCGAGGAACTCCCGTTGGAGCGAAAAGACCGGGCCTGTCGCGCTGTCGTTGGTAACCTGGCCGACGCCGACGTAGGCGCACACCTTGTCGTCGTGTCGACGGGCGTAAAGTACCGCAAGGTATGCACCGTGCGAATGCCCGACCAGCCACAGTCGGTCGGTCGAGAGTTCGTCGCGAAGAAAGTCGACGACAACATCCATATCGCTCAGCAGCTGGCTGGTGCTGAGCTGATCCCCACTGGCATCGGCCTTGAAAGATTTCCCCGACGATCTCTGGTCCCAGTGCACGACCACAAAATGCTTTTCCAGCTGCCGTTGAAAATCGTGGGCGAGGTACATGGCCGGCATTCCCGGGCCGCCGTGGACGAACAGAAGCACCGGCTGATCCCTGTCCGCGCCCCTGAGGAGCAAGTACTGCTCGTCGCCGTTGACGTCCAGCGCTCGCAGGTCGGCGATAGAGTTCGTGCTGAAGATTGGCGGCGTGAACGACTTGACGGAGTAGGCGAAAACAAGCAGCACGAAAACGCCAAGCGCAAGCAGCGCTTTTCGTCCCCGACTGCGCTTGATTATCCCGAGCCCATCGCTGGCTGCGCCCCTTCCTGTCTCAGTATCGGTCCCACTACAGCAGCACGATCGCGATGTAATGGCTGACGCTGCCGGCCAGCACGAACAGATGCCAGATCCCATGGCACCACGGGTACCAGCTATCGAGGATGTAGAACACGATGCCAGAGGTGTAGAACGCACCGCCGATCAACAGCCAGTTCAGGGATGCCGGCGGCATCAACACCTGCAGCGAATCGAACGCCAGGACACACGCCCAGCCCATCGCCAGGTACAGCAGGATGGAACCGATCCGCGGCCCGGTGCGGCGCACTGCGTCGAGCACCATGCCGAAGATCGCCATGAACCAGACGCCGCCGAGCAGCCACCAGCCGCCGGCACTGTCGAGCACGACGACCGCTATCGGCGTGTAGGTGCCGGCAATCAGCAGGTAGATCGCCTGATGATCCATCACGCGGAAGAACGGTTTCACGCGCCCCGGGAAGCTGTGATAGAGCGTCGATGAGAGGTACAGCAGGAACAGCGAAACGGCGTAGACCGTGAAGCTGACGATCCTGCCGACGCCGCCCTCGATGGCGGCCAGCGTGATGAGCACGGCCCCGCCGACCAGCGCGAGAGTCGCGCCGACCAGGTGACTGATGCTGTTGAATCGTTCTCCGCGGTACACGATCCCGAGGATACCCTAAACGTCCGCCTGTTTTTTCTTCAGTCTTTCGTCGCGGCGCCGCTCGCCCTCGGCAAGCAGTTTCTTGCGTAAACGAATGCTCGATGGCGTTATCTCGACGAGCTCGTCGTCGTCGATGAACTCCAGCGCCTGCTCGAGCGAGTAGTTGAGCGGCGGCGTCAGCTGGATGTTCTCGTCCGAGCCGGCGGCGCGAATATTGGTGAGCTGCTTGGCCTTGGTCGGGTTCACCGGTAAGTCGTTGCTGCGACTGTGAATTCCCACGATCATGCCCTCGTAGACCTCGGTCCCGTGGCCGATAAACAGCGAGCCGCGGTCCTGCAGGTTGAAGAGCGCGTAAGCCAGCGCCTTGCCGTTGACGTTGGAGACCAGCACGCCGTTGTTGCGCTGCCCGATCTCCGCCTTGACCTTCGGCCCGTAGTCGTCGAAGACCGAGTACAGCAGCCCGGTGCCGGCCGTCACCGTCAGGTACTGGGTGCGAAAGCCGATCAGGCCGCGGGCCGGGATCCGGTACTCGAGGCGAATTCGGCCGCGCCCGTCGGGCATCATGTCGAGCAGTTCGCCCTTGCGGTCTGCCAGGCGCGTCATTACCGCACCCTGGTATTCCTCCTCGAAATCCACCGTCACGAGTTCCCAGGGCTCTTTTATTTCGCCATCGATCTCGCGTTCGATAACGGTCGGCCGCGAGACGGCCAGTTCGTAGCCTTCACGGCGCATCGTCTCGATCAGCACCGACAGGTGCAGCTCGCCGCGCCCCGACACCTGGAAGCGATCAGGGTCGTCTGTATCCTCTACCCGCAGCGCGACGTTGTGCTTGAGTTCCTGGTCGAGCCGCTCCCGGATCTGCCGGCTCGTGAGGTACTTGCCCTCGCGACCCGCGAACGGCGACTTGTTCACCTGGAAGGTCATGCTGATCGTCGGCTCGTCAACCTCGAGCGCCGGCAGCGGATCGGGCTCGTCGCGTGGACAGATCGTGTCGGAGATCTGCAGATCATCGATGCCGCTGAATACGACGATGTCCCCTGCCCCGGCTTCTTCAACAGGGACTCGCTCCAGGCCATTGAATCCATAGAGATGCGCCAGCCGTGCCGACGTGGACGTGCCGTCAGAGCGGGCGACGCTGATGCGCGAGTTCGCCTTCGCCACGCCGCGGCTGATGCGACCGATGCCGAGCACGCCGACGTACGAGTTGTAGTCGAGACTGGAGACCTGCAACTGCAGCGGCCCGTCGAGTTGCACCTGCGGAGGCGGGACGTGCTCGACGATGGCCTCTAGCAGCGGCAGGACGTCGCCGCCGGCGACATCGGGTTCAGCGCCGGCAAAGCCCTGCAGCGCGGAGGCATAAATCACCGGGAAATCGAGCTGCTCCTCGGTGGCGCCCAGTCGATCGAACAGCTCGAAGGTCTGGTCGAGCACCCAGCCGGGGCGCGAGCCGTCGCGGTCGATCTTGTTGATAACGACGAGCGGCACGAAGCCGTGCGCGAACGCTTTCTGCGTGACAAAGCGCGTCTGCGGCATCGGCCCCTCGACGGCGTCGACGAGCAGCAGAACACCGTCGGCCATCGACAGCACGCGTTCGACCTCGCCACCGAAGTCGGCATGGCCCGGCGTGTCGACGATGTTGATGCGCCAGTCCTGCCAGCTGATCGCCGTGTTCTTGGACAGGATCGTGATACCTCGTTCGCGCTCGAGGTCGTTCGAGTCCATGACCCGCTCGGGCACGGCCGCCCGCTCATCGAGCGTGCCCGACTGCCGCAACAGCTGGTCAACCAGTGTCGTCTTGCCGTGATCAACGTGAGCGATGATCGCGATATTGCGAATTCTGTCGGTGGGAAACATGGCGCTTGGAGGGCGGAAAGGCGCGCATTATATAGACATTGACGGCTACTTGTTGCCTTTCTCCTGCTGTTTCTCAGCCATCACGGTCTTGACCATTTTGCCGAAGCGCTTGTCCCGTGCGCGACGTTCCGCCAGCGTGGCGGTGTTGTGGCGATCCTCCCGCTGCAGCTTGTGGTAGCGCTGCAGGCGTCCCGCATCCAGTTTGCCTGCGTCGATCGCTGCCAGCACGGCGCAGCCCGGCTCGCCGGTATGGGTGCAGTCAGCAAAGCGGCAGCTCTGTGCGAGCTCGGCCACTTCGGCAAATACGTCCTCGATCGCATCGGCAACGTCGACGAGTTGCAGCTCGCGCATGCCGGGCGTGTCGATGAGCCAGCCACCGCCCGGTAGCTGGTGCATGGACCGTCCGGTCGTCGTGTGCCGACCGCGCTGGTCATCCTCGCGCACGGCCGACGTGGCGAGGGCGGAGCCGGTCAAGGTGTTAATCAGTGTCGACTTGCCAACGCCGGATGAGCCGACGAGGGCCACGGTCTGACCAGGCCCGCACCAGCCCTGCAGCACGGCGACCTGCGCCGGGTCCCTGGCATCGAGCGCCTCGACAAGCAGGCCCGGCGATAACTGCGATGCTTGCTTCACCTGGTCGCTCACCGAGTCCGCCAGGTCGGACTTGGTAATGACGACGACCGGGTGCGCGCCCGCGTCGTGTGCAATGGCGAGATAACGCTCGAGCCTGGCGACATTGAAGTCGCGGTTGGCCGAGGTCACGATGAACAACGTATCAACATTGGCCGCGATCGGCTGGATTCTGCCACTCGTGCCCGCGCCGCGTCGCTGAAACAGCGCGAAGCGATCGAGGCGACGGACTATCCGGGGACCCGTCGGGTCGACCAGCACCCAGTCACCGACCGTTAGCTGCAGCGTTGCCGCGTTGCCTGCCAGCGGTGCGGCGGCGTCGATGTCGTCACCCAGGAGCTGCGCCCGTTGGCGGTGCATGGCGACGATACGCGCGCGCAACAAAGCCGCATCGTCGTCACGAAGCTGGCTTTCGAAGAACGATCTCCAGCCAAGGTTAATCACGTATCTCCTCTCCGACGCTTCTGGGATACACTCCGTACCTCATTCCCACCCGCCTTGGAATTGACATGAATGTAGCACTGGTTACAGGCGCCAGCTCGGGTATCGGCGCGGCTATCGCGATCGCTTTTGCCGACGCGGGCTGGTCCGTGATGGCCGCCGGACGGGACGAAGGCCGGCTCGACGAGGTTGCCGACGTCTCGGACAACATCTCCACCTGGGCCGGCGAGCTCATGGAGTCGGAAGACTGCGACGAGCTTATTTCCGACACGGTCGACGAATTCGGCGGCATCGACTGCCTGGTCAATGCGGCGGGCGTACTGATTCGCGGCAGCGCTGACGAGCTGAGCGACGATGACTGGCGGGATACGATCGCGGTCAACCTCGACGTGCCGTTCTACCTGTCGCGCGCCGCCCTTCCGCACCTGGTCAAGGCCGAAGGCAGTGTCGTCAACATTTCATCGGTCTGGGGCCTGGAGGCCGGCGAGCGCGCCGTGGCTTACTGCGCGAGCAAAGGTGGGCTGCAGCTATTGACGCGCGCCATGGCCAAGGATCATGCGCGCGACGGCGTGCGCTTCAATGCGATTTGTCCTGGCGGCGTCGACACGCCGATGCTGGCCGGCGAGGCCGAGGAACAGGGCATGGAGGTCGACGAGTTCCTGGCCATGGTCGCCGAGAACAGCCCGAACGGCCGCATCGCGACGCCCGAAGACATCGCCGCGCTGGTGCTGTTCCTCGCATCCGATACCGCCAGTCACATTACCGGGACAAATATTCCCTGCGATGGTGGACTGATGGCGTAGGACCGCCCCGTGGGCGCGATCGCGGCCATGGGCCGCTCCTACAGCAAGTCTCCTACGCGCCGGAGAAGTCGACGTCGCTAAAGACCAGCGACGGAGCCAGCGTCGACGAGTACGGGTACGGGTCGTTGCCGAGCATCTCGAGGCGGCCGAACAGGTCCTTGAGGTTGCCGGTCACGTTCATCTCGCCGACCGGGCGCCCGATCGCGCCGTTCTCGATCACATGACCGCGCAGGCCCAGCGAGAAGTCGCCCGTCGTCGAATCGGCATTGCCGCCCAGCCAGGACGTGACGTAGATACCATCGCCGACGTCCGCCAGCAGTTCTTCCAGCGAATGGTCACCGGGGCTCACCACGCGGTTCGAGGCCGAGCCGGTGGTTGGCTTCATGCCGCCCTTGCGGCCGTAGTAGGTATCCACGTAAATGTTGCGTACGACGCCGCTCTCGACGATTGGAATGCGCCGGGCGGAAATGCCCTCGTTGTCGTAGTGACGTGACGCCAGACCGCGTTTGATCAGCGGATCGTCAACGATCGTCAGCTTATCGCTGAACGCCTGCTCATCGATCAGCGGCGCCCAGAACGAACGTCCCTGCTGCACGCTGCCCGCATTCGCGGGTCGCAGCAGCCGGCCGATCAGCGACGCCGCCGCGCGCGAATCCACGACCATGACGGTCTTCAGCGTGGGGCCTTTCTCCGAGTCGAGGCGTGACAGGGTGCGATTGAGCGCCTCCTCGCCTACGCCGCCCGGATCGGGAAGGTCTGCAACGTGTGCGCCGCCCGCATAGAACCAGTCCTCGGCGCGCTTATCGCCCTTGTCGCGAAGCGTCACGCTCGACCCGAACCAGCAATACGTCGACTGCTGACTGCCGAGGAAGCCGTTGCTGCTGGCCGAAGCCGAGTTCACGGTGCCGTCGTAGACGCCCGCCGTTGCCGAAATAACCCGCTCATGGCCGTGTGACGCGGCGTCGAGCGCCTCGCACCAGGCGAGCCGTTGGTCACGGTCCAGCGTCGCGACTGTGGCATCGACGAGATCGAGATCGTCCGTCGGCCGCCCGGCGAACAACGCTTCAGGCGTAACCTTGCGATATTCGTCGGGTTCCAGCGCCCGCGTGATTGCGACCGCCTCGTTGACGAAGCCACCCAGGCGGTCCGGGTTCAGGTCGGTGGTCTGGTGGCTCGAGTAACGGTCGTCGGCGTAGACCTGGATTGCCAGCGACTGCGAGGTCGTGTCCTTGACCTTCTCCAGCGCGCCGTCGCGATACTCGAACTCGACATTACGGCTCTGGCTCGCGGTGGCCCATGCATCCTCGGCGCCGGCCTTTTTCGCCAGCTCGACGGCGTGCGCCGCCTGGGTTTTGAGATCAGCTCGCATTCTCGCCTCCCACCGTCATGTTGGAGACCAGCACGGTCGGGATGCCCTGCGATACCGGCACGCTCTGCCCGTTCTTGCCACAGGTCCAGCCGCCCGTGTCGAGACGCGCATCGTTGGCGACCATCGTGATGCGCTTCAGCGACTCGGGGCCGTTGCCAATGATGTTGACGTCCTTGATCGGCGCCGTGACCTTGCCGCCCTCGACGAGCCAGCCGTTTTTCACGTAGAAGGTGTAATCACCCGCACCGATCTGTACCTGGCCGTTCGTGTAGGTCTCGCAGATGATGCCGTGGTCCACGGCCTCGATAATCTCGTCCTTCGTGTGCGGACCATCTTCCATGAACGTGCAGGTCATGCGCGGCATCGGCGCATACTTGTAAGACTGGCGACGACCGGAGCCCGTGGGCGCCAGGTCATACTGCTTCGCGCTGATCTGGTCGTGCAGGTAGGACTTGAGCACGCCGTTCTCGACCAGCACCGTGCGCCCGGCCTTGTTGCCCTCGTCGTCATAATTGAGGGCCCCGCGCTCGTGCGGAATGGTCGCCTCGTCAACAATCGTGACAAACGGTTCGGCCACCTTCTTGCCGATCATGTCGGAGTAGATGCTCGTGCCTTTGCGGTTGAAGTCGGCCTCCATGCCGTGGCCAATGGCCTCGTGCAGCAGGATGCCGCTGGCGCCCGACGCCAGGATGACCGGCATCTCGCCGGCCGGCGGCCGGCGCGCATCGAACAGGATCATCGTGCGATCGACGGCCTCCTGGATCATCGTGTCGAGGCGCTCCTCGGTATACCAGCCGAACTCCTCGCGCCCCGCGATATTCGAGTAACCGGACTGGACTTCCTCACCCTTGCGCGCGGTGACGAGGACGGTCACCCGCGTCATCGGCCGGTGATCGGTGACGAGCTTGCCGTCGAGGGTCGCGATCATGACGCGCTCGTCTTCGTCGCCCCAGTAGACCGAAACCTTTTCCACTGCGGGATCGAGGGCCTTCGCCTTTTCCTCGACGTATTTCAGTACCGGGAGCTTCTGGTCGATGCCGACCTCGGCCCAGGGCACGGTCGTGGTGTAAAGGCCGCCCATGTCCTTCGGTGTGAATGCCTGGGGCGCCGCTACGCGGCTGCCCGAGGCGATTGCTGATGCCGTGCGCGCAGCCGCGAGCATCGACGCCAGCGTCAGGTCCTCGGTGAACGCGTAGCCTGTCTGCTCTCCGATCACCACGCGCAGGCCGACGCCCTGCTGGATATTCGAGTTCGCACTCGACACGATGCCGTCCTCGAGAGACAGGGCATTCTTGCGCGTGTGCTGGAAATAGAGATCGGCGGCGTCGGCCCCGTTGGCCGTCAGCTCGGCCATCACTCGCGCCACTGTTGCCTGGTCCACCCCGAACCAGTCCATGAACGGATTTTCGGGCATGGGTTCGGCGACCGCCGTCGCCTGCTGCACCGAGCAGCCGTTGAGAAAGGCCGGTACGGTCAGAACCGCGCTGCCCGCCGCCATGTGGCCCAGGAATGTCCTGCGTTTGATCGTCATGTTGTCCCCCACGTCGAATGCGTCTCTTTATAGATGTCCGAGTAGTTGAAAAGGTTTCACCTGCGCGCCAGCGCCAGCCCGATGCCTGCCGCCACGAGGAAACCGCCGGTGATGCGGTTGCGCGCCGCCGAGTAGCGCCCCAGCAGCCGCCTTGCCGAACCGGCCGACGCGGCCCACACGACGTCGCCGGCCAGCAGTACCGCGAGAAATACGGCCGCGACTGTCGCCGGTTGCCCTGCCGGCCCGCCATCGACAACGACAAACTGCGGCAGGAACGCGGCAATGAACAGCAAGGTCTTGGGGTTGATTGCGGCGATCAGGACCGCGCGCCAGAACACGGCCGGAGCAGCCCTAATCAGACCGAGGTCGTCGGCAGGCTCGTTCCAGGTACGAATTCCGAGGTAGACGAGATAGGCAACGCCGGCCCAGCGAATCCAGCTCAACGCGTCCGCCGCGAACTGGATGACCGCGGCCATGCCGAGAACCACCAGCAGCAGCTGGATGGCGTTGCCGAACGTCACGCCGAGTGCGGTGGTCGCACCGGCGCGAAACCCGTGCCGGATGCTGTTGGCGACGATCAGGGCGACGTTCGGTCCCGGTATCGCCACCAGGATCGCGGTCGCAACAGCCAGGGCGATGAGGTTAGCCACGTCGTCTGGGTTTGCTCCAATAGCGCAACAGCAGGAAGCCGAAAAGCATACCACCGAGGTGGGCGAAGTTGGCGATGCCCGGCGCGTTGCCGCTGATCCCCAGGTAGAGCTCGATCAGGCCGAATACGATGACGAAGTACTTGGCCTTCATCGGGATGGGCGGGAAGATCAGCATGATCATGCGGTTCGGGAACGCCATGCCGAAAGCCAACAGGATGCCGAAGACGCCGCCGGACGCACCGACGGTCGGGTAGAGTCCGCCCTGCGTGCCGGCGACGATAAGCTGGATGATGCCGGCGCCGATTACACAGGTCAGAAAATAGGTGAGGAATCGCCGGGCCCCCATAATCAATTCGAGTTCGCGACCGAACATCCACAGCGCAAACATGTTGAAGGCGATGTGCATCAGGTTGCCGTGCAGAAATCCATAGGTCACGAGCTGCCACGGCATGAACGGAGAATTCGACGGGCCGGCCGGCCACAGCGCGAAGTTGATCATCAAGAAGCGCGGGCTCAATTGCTGCAGCGCAAACACGACGCCGTTGATGATCAGTAACGCGAAAATCACGTTCGGGATCGCACTCGGCCGCTGCGGCCGCAGGTTGTGGACAGGTGTGTTCATGGACTACTCGGGGCTGCGATAGACGGTTCGACCGTCGAAGATCGTCATAGTTACACGGGCATCGGAGATTTGGTAAGCGTCGATCTCGAACAGGTTGCGGTCCAAAACCACGAGATCCGCTCGCTTGCCGACCTCGATCGAGCCCTGCTCGTCCTCGAGGCTCATCGTGTAGGCGCCGTTGATCGTATAGGCCTCGATCATCGTGGCGAGGTCGAGGGACTGATTAGCGGCATTCAGATCCTCGCCCTCATCGGTCCACGGGTTCTGCCTTGTAATTGCACTCTCGATGGCGAGCAAGGGATTGATGTCGGTTACCCACCAGTCGCTGGCGCCGTTGATGCGCCCGCCGCCCTCGTGGACGTCACGCGCCGGATAGGTTTGCCAGGCGCGATCGCGACCCAGCATCGGCACCGTCATGTCGAGGAGACCGGGTTCCGGGTGCGCCCAGAGCAACTGGAACGTCGCTCCAATGCCCAACTCGCCGAATCTCGGCCGATCTTCCGGGTGAATCAGTTGCAGATGCGTAATGTGATGGCGGTTGTCCGACATGCCGTTTTGCTCACGCATGTACTCGAAGCCATCCAGTGCGCGGCGTACGGCAGCATCGCCAATCGCGTGGACGTGCACCTGCAATCCCATGGCGTCGAGGCGAGTGAAATACTCGTTGACCCGCTGCTGGGAATAAAAGTACGGGCCGGTGCCGTACTCTTCTATCGCATAGGGTTCCAGCAGCGGGCTCGTACCCGACTCGATGACGCCGTCCATGTAGATCTTCACGGAATCCACATCGAGATTCGGTCGGCGCCATTCATGCCGGCTTTCCATCAGGTCGTAGACGCTGTCGTCGAACGCGGCCGGCTTCAGGTTGACCGGCGACATCGAGACCAGCGCCCGGATGTCGAAATCACCGGCATCGGCTACCGCGATCGGGTGCCGGATCATCTCGTCGTCGAACCCGGGTTCGATAAACGCCGTGATGCCGTGCTCGTGAAGCATGGCGATTCCCGCACGGACCTTGTCCCGCAGGAAGGCGTCCTGCATCTCGGGCATGTGGTCTTCGACCAGCAGCATCGCCGAGTCGTGCAGCGTGCCCGTTGCCTCTCCCGATTCCGGGTCGCGGACTATGACGCCGTCATCGCCCACGGTGGTGTCGGCATCGATACCGGCGATCTCCAGCGCGCGGCTGTTGACCCAGTATGAGTGTCCGTAACTACCTTCAAGGCAGACGGGCCTGTCGGGAAACAGCTCGTCCAGCAACTCCCTGGTCGGGCTCATGGACTCGAACAACCACTCCCCCCAGCCGGCGCCGAGTATCCAGCGCTCTTCACCAAAGCCATCCAACTGCGTGCACTGTTCGAGCTTCGCTTCGATCTCCTCGAGGGTCTCCAGCCGCAGCAGGTCGCACTCCTGGTCGGTCTGCACGAACAGCAAAATGTGCGCGTGCGAATCGTGGAACCCGGGCAACAGCATCTGTCCTCCCAGGTCGGTAACTTCGGTGTTGTCGCCGATGAAAGCCCGTGCCGACTTGTTGTCGCCGACAAATGCGATCCTGCTGTCGGTCACCGCTACGGCTTCGGCCCAGGTGCGCTCGGCATCGACTGTGTAGACCGCCCCGTTCAGGAAGACGCGATCGGCCGGCGTCTGCGCCGACCGACAGCCCGCCAGCATCGCCAGGGCAAATAAAGAGACCATAGTGCGCATCACCAACCTCCGCCTCCGCCGCCGCCTCCGCCGCCGCCGGAAAATCCGCCCCCGCCGCCGCCGGAAGACGATCCGGGCGGCGACACCGAGTGGGTCACTGCGGTACTGAGGCTGTGGGACAGCGCGCTCGTCGCACTGCTGACATTGAAACGGTCCCAGGAGCCGCCGTACCAGGTCGGCTGATAAGGAGAGCCGTCCCCCATCTGGGCATTCCGCAGAATTTCGGCGAACTTTTCGGACCAGCGCTGATCGACGCCGAGCGCCAGCGCGAACGGCAGGTACTTCTCGAACAGCCGCGGCGTCTTCTCGGGCGGATTGCGCAATTCCATCTCGTGCTTCTCGGCAATTTCGAGGTAATCCTGGAAGCCCATGATCTCGTCGAGCAGCTTGCGTCCGCGCAGCGTCGGCCGCTTCATGACGACGGCGAAAATGATCGTCGTCACCGCCATCAGCACAATGGTCAGGATGGAAAACACGGACGGGCCCTGCGACAGCGATACGACCGCGGTCAGGATCAACAGCAGGATGGCCGGCACATTGAGCAGGCCGTTGAACTTGAAATAGTGCTGCTTGTAGTCGAGCTCCAGCGACCCCTTGTGCACTGCCTTCGCCGCAGCGAGCTTGCCATGGTTCTCCTGCTCCAGCGCGATCCGGCTGCGGCCGCTGAAGAGCTGCTCATAGAGCTCCCGTTCACCGGCCGCCATCGGTGGCGGATGCCCCAATGGGTCCGTCTTGACGAGAATGTACTTGTCGTCTTCCTTGCCGATGCCGAGAAAGCCGTCGGACCCTTCCTCGACGTCGATCCGCAGGTAGCGCTTCACGGCGAGGTTGACGATCGCAGCCGTCATGACCTTGTCGTCGTAGTACATCTGCTGGATGTAGCGCAGCGACGCGGGTGAGAAACCCTCAGGCGGCTCGTAGCGCGTCACCAGCACGCCCTCCTCGGGGTCCTTGCCGAAGTAGCGCCACACCGGGATGTAGTAGGCGAGCAGCAAGACGAAGCCGGCGACCGCAATGAGCAGGTTGGCGTTGTCCTTGAGCAGCCAGCCGGCCCGCTGCAGGTCGGTGGGCGGCTCGATGAGCCCCTTTGGCCAGCCTACGACAATGGTCAGCCCGTTGAGCGGCGGCAGCACTTTCGTCGTCTCGAAGTAGACGCGGCCGGTGGCTTCCATGCGCGACGTATAGTCGCGCTTCGTGTAGCCGAAAGCGCCCGTGTACGCCTCCGCCGTCAACTCGCCGGCCGGGACATCGAAGCCGAACGAAACGGTCGCCGTGGCCCGGTCGATCGGGAACTCCCAGTTGACGCCCGTGACGTTCCAGTAGAGTTCGTCGTGCGTCTCGAAGAACCCCAGCATGCGGCTCGCACGGTAACGGAACACGTAAGTGTGCTCGCCGGAGTTGAGGTAGCGACTAGAGCTGCCGAAATAGGTGCGAACGCCGTCGCGGATGCCCTGCGTGTGGTAGTCCTCGCGCGCCCCGTTGCGCGTCACGGAGAGGATGTCGAAATCCACCACGTAATCGTTGCCGTAACGGTCGCGGTACTCGGTCGGAAAGTCGCGGTAGATGCCGCGCCGGATACGCTGGCCTTCCGCCCGCACGCGGATCGTTTCGGTGACCTCGATCCAGCCATCGGGCATCACCAGTATGTCACTGTCGAAGCCGAGAATGCGTTCTTCGGCCAGCGCCGCCAGCGGCAGCAACAACAGGCAGGCGAGCAGTCGCCTCACTCGACCGACCCGAACTTGACCAGCGGCACGTTGGCCGCGTCGTCGGAAGACTTCTGGAAGAAGCTGCGCGCGCCGAAACTGAAGATGCCGGCAATGATGTTGCTGGGCACCGACTCCGTCATGGTGTTGTATTCGCGCACGGAGCCGTTGTAGTACCGGCGCGCAAACTGCAGGTAGTTCTCGGTCTCGACGAGCTCGCCCTGCAGCTTGAGGAAATTCTCGTTGGCCTTGAGGTCCGGGTAGCTCTCTGCCAGCGCGATGAGCTTGTGAACGCCCTTGCCCAGCTCCTCTTCGGCCTTGCCACGCGCTCGCACACCCGTCTGGCGCATCGCCTCGGCACGCAGTTCCGCGACGGCCTCGAGCGTGGCCTTCTCGTACTGGGCGTAGGCATCGACCGCAGAAACAAGCCGCGGCACGAGGTCGTGGCGCCGCTGCAGCTGTACGTCGATATCACTCCAGGCGGTGTCGACGCGATTTCGCGCCCGCACCAGTCGGTTGTAAAGAACGACAATGACTGCGACGAAGGCAAGTCCGATGGTTATCCAGATCATGGCGCGTAATCGTACCACTGGCTTGGGTGGGCCGGGGGATGCTAACCGGAAGTCACGCGCAGCGTAGCGACAAAATCGCCGGAAGCGATTTTGGACGCACGAAGTGCGCCCGGAGGGCCGGCGACAGGACGTCGCCGGTCAACCATGCAGAGAAATTAATACCAGAACGAGAAGAAGATCTGAATTACATCGGCCTCGAGCTTGTACAGCGGCTCCTCACCCAATGGCTGGCCGGCGCTGATATCCGAGAACTCGTGGTAGTCCACCGACAGGAAGTCGTAGGACACGTTGAGCGAGCCGCGCTTGAAAAACTTCCAGCCCTCGGGCTGCTCGATGAACTCCCAGCTGCCCGAAATGCCGAGCGTGTGGCTGGTCAGCGGACTGAGCTCCTTGTCGCGGCCGCGGAAGTTGGTTGCCTGCGCGCGCGGGAACAGGTCCGAGAAGAAGTGCGCCCCGGTCTGGTCGTGGTAACGGTACTTGAGGTGGAACGTGAACGGTCCCATCGGGTGCACATAGCCGAGTTTCGCCGTGTGACCCTCGATATCCCAGGTATCGGTGAAGTAACGATACTCGGCCTCCACCGCTGCACGGTACGGCAGGAAGTACTTCATGCGCAGGCCCAGCGCGTTACTCGTGCGCGTGTTGGGGTAGAGCTCCGGCTCGTAGCTGAAGCCCCGCGGCACCGCGGCATCAGCATAGCGTACCGTTCGGTACGGGTTGTTCAGGAAACCCTCGTCTGTGACCGCCTGGTAGTTCAGCGTCGCGATCAGGTTGCGGGTCAGGATCTGCGTGATGCCAACCCCGTACTGCTGGCGATCGGCCTCGCGCTCAAACAAGGGGTCATCGGAACGTCCGACCGTGTCGTCGCCCAGGGCATAGCTCAGCGTGAGCGTGGTCAGGTCACCAAACATGTCCTGGCTCACCGCCAGGCTGTAGGTCTTGGCGTCGAAGTCGGACTCGGTGCTCGTCGTATACCCGACACTCATCGTAGTGTTGCCGCGCAAGTAGTCCATGCCGAGCGACCACTGCGTGCGCTCCTCATCGTACGGGCTTGCAGTGGTGATCACGTCGATCGACGCCGAGCTGATCGTGTCGATGTAGTAGTTGGTGACGAACGACATGCTGTTGCCAACTTGCTTGCGCATCAGGATCGACGGACCGTCGATGCGCACGCCACCACCTTCATAAAGGTGGTACATCACGTCGCTGCGATCCTCGGGCAGCACGCCCGCCAGGGCGCTGTTCGCGAACAGCAGTCCTGCCAGAGCTACAACTGTGTGGCGCAGACGGTTCATCCGGGCCTCTAGTTACACCCGCAGCCGCCGCCGGCTGCACCCTCGCCGCCGCGGGCGCCTTCACGCGCCTCGTAGACGTGCATGATGTAGGAACTGGATACCGGGTCCATGTCGAGCGCCATGATCGGATCCGCCAGGCGGTCCCTCTCGTAGGGCTTCACCCAGGGCTCGAAATTGCTGCAGCCCGCAGCCCCGGCCGCCACGGCCAGTACCAGCAGGATTTTGCCAAAACTTTTCATAGTCATGCCCTCTACTCTAGCCGTCCGCCCCCCGGCGAACTGTGACCTCTTCCTCAGAAGAACACAGACACGCCAATGGTGCCCTCGAGGTTGTGCGTGGTTTTTTCCCGACCGAGAATGTCCACGTCGAACAGGTGATCGCGAAAGTCCGCGTGGATCGCGACCGAATCGGTCAGCAGGAACCTGAAGCCGGCGCCGAAGTTGACCGTGAACCGGTCATCGTCGGCGAAACTGGTCGAACCGAGACCGGCGATCAGGTAGAAATTGGTGTTGTAGGCTCTGCCTTCGCCTATGAAGACTTCGCCGGGCAGGACGTTGTAGCCGAGATTCAGGTTGTAATACGTCAGGTCGCGGTCCTCGAACAACAGCGCGCCGCCCGAGAGTTGCTCGAAGCTCGTCTTGCCCGCTTCGGTCTGGCCGACCGAGGCTTCCACGAAAAACCCTTCGGTGACGTGGTAGGCGAGTTTGACGCCATACACGGTGTCCGAACCGAAGTCCTCGATGCTCATGATCCCGGCAAACGCGCCGACCTCGAAGTCCTCGCGATCGATCTTGGCTTCCTTGATCTCGCGTCGCTCGACCTCGGGGTCAACGACCTGCCCCGGCGGCTCGGACGCCGGCGGCGGCGCTTCCTTGTCACCGAAAATGCCGCAGCCCGACAGCGTCAGTACGCAGCCGATCAGAAAAAGAACGCGAAACCGGCTTTCCATTCTTCAACTTCCTCATTCTCATCGCGGCTCGTGAAAACCACGTAGCTCTTGTACTCGACGCGAAGCAAAAATCGTCGTGAGGCGTAGACCCTGAAACCCGCGCCCACGTGCGCTATTTCGTCGGTGCGATCATCGCCCTGGATGATCGTCGACTTGGGCGAGGTATGTATTACTCCAGCACCCAATGTAAAAAACGGTGAGAACCGCCAATCCGGCCAGGTCTCGTGAACGACGTTAACACTGCCCATCCAGCCGTTCGAAAAATTTCCCAGAATCTGTGAACCCCATACCTCTACGGAGACATGCGGGTTGACCGAGTACCCACCGTAGAGCGAAACGATGTTCGCCCCACCGAAGTCACCAGCCAGTACTCCGGCTTCCCATCTCGCGTTGGTGAAGTCCCCGAGGTCAGCTGTCACGAAGTCGACCTCCGAGCCGTCGGGATTGAGCGTCAGCTCCATCTGGGCCTGGTCGACCCAGCCCTCGATGCCGCGGTCCGTCCGCACCTGGTACCAGTCGGTGCGTTGCAACAGGATCTCGACCTGGTCGCCACGATCGACGACGTGGAAAATGGGGTAACCGCGACCCGGCCCGGTATGCATCTCCAGGTAAGGATCAGCAACCGCGACCTTGCGAAGGATCTCGTCGTCGGCGGTCGCTGTCTGCCAGGGTGTGAGGGTCGTCAGTACCAGCGCAAGCAGGCACGCACACCAGGCAGCGCAGTTATTGCGGGACGTCGAAAGGATTGTTGTAGTACTGGGCTCCGACATCTAACCATTCCGCAATTAAGCGTCTCTCCGCGCTGGACAGAACACCGAAGTGTTCCACGTTGTTCGGATCTGTAAATCGTCCGAAGAAATTGCCCGAAGCCCGCGCACCCGCAGCACTTGCCGGTGACGGAATCGGGATGACGTCGAATATCGGGTTCCCGTCGATATCGACATCTACTTGTTGCTGCGCATCAACCAATGCGCCATTGACCACTTCCTGGAGGTTATCGCCGGCCAGAAGCTCACGATAAGCGTGGAAATGATCGGGTTCGTCGGGCGAGAGCCCGTCCGTTAATTCGAGCTGACCGGCCGGGACGATGACTGTCATGCCGTCTGCCGGATCGATCTGCGTATGACACAGCGTGCACTGCCGATCCACCTGGACACCATTGCCATCGAGGATCGGTTGCCCCATGTCGTCAAACTGCGGCCGCGGCAGGCTCCACAGCGGATGAATGATCGACTCGTAGTTGATCACCGTGCGGCAAAACGCCTGCCAGTCGCCTTCGCAGGCCTGGGTCGTCGGCGAGTTCGTCGACAGACCAGGGTTGTTGACGTCCGCGCTCGTGTAGCGGATGTCGATGTCCAGGTTGTTGGCGCGGACGGTCGGGTCCGCGGTCCACACATCGGTGTAATAGAGGTTCATCGAAGGCTCGACAGACGTCGTCGCGTCACAAACGCCGCCAGCGTTGGTGCACGTAACGCGCGCGCGAACTTCGGCCATGGTCTCGCCAGGCTCATTGATGAACCACTGCAGGTCCGTGTTCGGGAATTCGAGCCAGCCGGGCTGTGCGCCCGCATACGCCGAGGTGAACGCGTCACGACGACCGTGCGACAGGCCGCTGGTGCCATCGTGGCAACCCTGGCACTTGAGCTCTTCGCCCGGGCGCACCGATATCCAGTTGGTATGGCGCGCCGAGATACGCATGCCGTTCTCGTCGGTAATGCTCAGCTGCAGCGCCACATTAGCCGGCACCTTCACCATGACCGAGCCGTCGGGCTCAATCGGCGTGTAGGAGACGATCTCCTTCATGCCGAAGGCCGTTGTGACGCCGAACGCCGTATTGTCGAGATCGATGAGATCCTCGTCGGGGATCGACACGGCTTTTTCAATCCGCAGGAAGCGCGCCGGGCGAGCGGCGGCCGGGGTCTGCAGCGGATCGGCCATGGCCGGGATATTGAAATTGTCGACGCCGCTGAAGTCGTAGACGCTGCGGATGTTGATAACACCCTCGCCGGCATCTGCGATCGTCGGGTCGAGCAAGAATACGTTGGAGCCGTCCGGGATTGCGGGCGGCGCAACCTTCGGGTCGGCCGCGACGACTTCGGTGAAGACGAAGCCCTCTTCACCAGGCACGATCGGTAGCTGCGTGTCGTCGCTCGGATCGTACATCCAGATGCCATAGAGCGGCGGCGCGATCGTGTAGCTGCCGACATCAGGCGTGACCGGGTTGTCGGGATCCGGCTGAACGAACAGCATCGCGAGACGCTCCGGGGTACACGGCCGTACCGCCGTGTCCTCGGTCAGCGGGTCAAGGTCGTCCTCCAGCTGCTCGAGCAGGCGGCACTGGCTCCAGCTCACGATCAGGCGCCCGGAGCCGTCGAGAATGGGGTATACCGATGCGTAGCGGCCTCCGATGGAGGGCACGCCGGGCTCGGTCGACACATCGTTGACCGTCGCATCTTCCTGCGCAGGCCCGTTGAGGATGCCGATATTCGGCGCGGTCGGCTGCGTGTTCTCGAGGTACTGCTGCACATCGATCGTTACGAGTTCGCCGCCACCTTCGGTGTCGGTGAACGGGCGAATCAGTGACATGACGCGGCCGTCTTCGAGTTCGCGCGGCTGGCTGAACTGGATCGTGTCGCCGTTGGTGCCCGTATCGTGACTCTGGGCGCCGTACAGCAATTCGATGCCAGAACCGTCCGGGTTCATGCGGTAGAGGTTCATTTCGTCGTTGGGACCCGCGTGGTCCCAGCGCGAGAATACGATTTGGCCATTTGCCATCGGCGCGGGATCGAGATCGTGGCTCTGGTTATACGTAACCTGCTCAACGCCCGTGCCGTCGTCGTTCATAATGTGGATGTTGAATGCGAACTCATTCTCATCCTCGTCCATGGCCGGAAAGCCGGGCTTGCCTTCATCGAGGAGCACGGCCTGCGAGCGCGTCTGGCGCGTCGATGCGAAGATAATGCGGCCGTCCGGCAGGTACTTCGGCATGATGTCATGACCGATCTCGGCGGTCAGATCGGAAGTGATGACGCGCTCCAGCACGGCGCCTTCAAACGTGTACTTCCAGATATTCCAGGTCGGCAGGTCTTCTTCATCGACGTCCGGGTCGAACGGGAAGCGCATCGCAAACACCAGCGCGCTACCGTCATAGGCAATCTCGACGTCGCGAATCGCGGCGAGACCTTGCGTCAGTTCGCCGGTGATGTTGATGGCCTCGGCGCTCGGGGAAGCCCGATCGCGATAGTAGAGGTCGGCGCCGAAATCAAAGGTAATCTGCTCGCGCAGGTCTTCCTGCTCGAAGTTACCGTCGTCATCCGTCGGGATCGGGGCGCGTATGTAGGCGATCGGAAAATCGATAACCACAGGATCCGCATCCTGCCCCGTTCCGATGCTGACGCCATCTCCCTGGCTGCACGCAGCAACTATCGCCCCCGCTGAAATCAGCGCGGCGATTCGAAATCCATGTCGAGACTGCCTGTTCATCAGTTAATACCTCGAGTCTTCCTGGCGAGCTGCGAGGAAAGTGTAAGTTTGACGGCGCAGCTCGGTGTATACCGTTAACAAGATCACACTCCGCGCCTCAGTATATGAGAGGTCTGGAAGGCGATGTAATGTCGAAAAAGGGCGACAGTACGCAAAGTTAAATGTCCTTTTTAACGTGATTCGCATGCCTGAATCGTCTAAACGAAACAGCCTGCGATTCGGTTCCATGCTGATATGTCGCCCGTGAATTCGTGACATTCGATTGCGAATTCTCGACGTTGGATTAGCCGTGATGTGAAACGGTTCCGGTATCGGAGTGACGTGAAAATCACCGCCTGTCTCTCTTCGGCGACAGCGTCAGGGCCATGTGCAATCAGTAGCTTAGCTCCGCTGGTCATAATCATTGTTCGCAACTACCGACATCGGCTTGACATATCGTTGCTTCGGTTTGCACCTACGCAAAACCCGCAACTGATTGATTTCTCTATTTTTTCTCGCTTATTTCGACGGATCGGCCAAGACTGGCACAGCAATTGCTTTATTGATTGCAGATCGATTGGTTTTTGCGCCGCTGCCGAATCGCAAATGCCGGGACTGTGAAAGCATTCACGGAGAAATATTGAGGGATCAGGCAGCATCGGGTTGTTGAAAACGTCTGCCGACGTTGTCGTCAATCCCTTAAAGCAAAAAGGCAGTGACACTACAACGTGAGCAGACTGTTATGACCTACAGGACGTGGACAAAAATGAAACGAGACCAGGGATGGACCAGCCCGCTGTGGCGCATTGTAGTTGTTGCGCTTGTAGCTATGGGCATGATGGCGCCGGCACACGCAGGGTATCGCGAGCAGGCGAAACGTATTCATGATCGCCTGGCCGGCGTGCCGCCGACCGACGCGGTGCTGCAGCAGATGGAGGACGCGGTCAACCCCGCGCTTCCGGGCGACGCAGTGACCGCGGCTTTCATTGCCATGGATAACGTGAATTTCTACAACGTGACGTTGAAGAACTTCGCGGCGCCGTGGACGAACCGCGACCAGTCGGTGTTCGTGCCGCTGAATGACTATGTCGCGACCGTCGTCGGCATGGTCCGTGACGACGTACCCTTTAATACACTGCTGTCAGCCGACCTGACCTACGTCGGCAGCAACGGCGTTGTGTCGTCGGCACCGTCCGCGGCCAATAACGACCATTACGCGCAGCTCGAGCTGAACAACATCAACCTGCGCGATGAGCTCGTTGCGACGACGCAGTCGTCGGTCCAGGGCATCCCGTCGAGCGCAACGGCCGGCATCATGACGTCGCGGGCCGCTTCCGAGGCGTTCTACGTTGCGGGCACCAACCGCGCCATGTTCCGCTTTACGCTGCTCAACCACATGTGCAACGACCTCGAGCAGGTTCACGACACCAAGCTGGCGCCGGATCGCATTCGCCAGGACGTGAGCCGCAGCCCGGGTGGTGACAGCCGCCTGTTCCTGAACAACTGCGTCGGCTGCCACAACGGCATGGACCCGCTGGCGGGCGCCTTTGCTTACTACAACTACAACGAGACGACCGGTCGCCTCGAGTACACGCCGGGCGCCGTACAGCCGAAGTATTTCAACAACGACCTGAACTTCCCCCAGGGTTTCCGCACGGTTGACGATTCGTGGCAGAACCGCTGGCGTGAAGGTCAGAACGCGTTTCTCGGCTTCGACCCGTCGCTGCCTGGTTCGGGCAACGGCGCCAAATCGCTGGGCGAAGAGCTGGGTAACAGCGAAGCATTTGCCGCCTGCCAGGTTCGCAAAGTGTTCAAGGCAGTGTGCATGCGTGAGCCTGAGAACGCCGCCGACCGCGGCATGGTCGACCAGCTGACCACCGACTTTATGACCAGCCTGGGCTACAGGATGAAGGACGTCTTCGCCCAGACTGCCGTTCACTGCATGGGCCAGTAGGGAGACTGAACAATGAACAGGAACATCGCTATGCAGAACGCGCTCCTTGCTGTTGCCGCCAGTGTTTTCCTCGCCGCCTGTAGTGGTGGCGCCGAGACGACGGCGAACCCGCTTCCGCCGGGTGGTAACTCGAACAATGATGCGCCTTACACCGGACCTGTTGCGCGCGACGCCGACGTGCTCGCCTTCCAGCAGGAATTCTGGGCCAACGCCAAGACGTCGGATCGCTGTGGTTCGTGCCATAACGAATCCGTCGGCCAGCAGCCCATGTTCGTGCGCAACGACGACGTGAACATGGCCTACGATGCCGCCGTAACCGTCACGGATACGCAGCAGCCGAGCCTGTCGCGCGTGGTCGAGAAGGTCGCACAGGGCCACAACTGCTGGGTTGCAGACTCGGCCGTTTGCGGCACGATCATGACGACCTGGATCGAAAACTGGCTCGGTGACGGGGGTGGCGGTGGCCGCCAGATCACGCTGTTGCCGCCGCCGTCGCAGGATCCCGGCGCCAGCAAGAACTTCCCGGTTGACTCCAGCCAGTTCGCTGCGTTGATCCATGGCCCGTACCTGCAGCCGTACTGCTCGACCTGTCACAGCTCGCAGGCGCCGGCTAACTCGCAGCGCCAGCCGTTCCACGGTGATCCGAATATCGACGTGGCCTACGAAGCTGCCAAGCCGAAAATCAACCTGGACACGCCGGCGAATTCGCAGATCGTGACCAAGCTGCGCCTCGAGGGCCATAACTGCTGGAGCGGTAACTGTGCCGCCGACGCCCAGGACCTCGAAGACGCCATTACGCAGTTCGCCAACGGCATTACGCCCACGCAAGTCGACCCGAACCTGGTCTTCAGTAAAGCGATGAAGCTCGTGGACGGCACGATTGCTTCGGGCGGCAACCGTTTCGAGGACGCCCAGATTGCGCTTTGGGAGTTCAAGACGGGCACCGGCCTGGTCGCGTACGACACGAGTGGTGTGGACCCGGCAATCGACCTCAACCTGTCGCAGGAAGTCACCTGGTACGGCGGCTGGGGCATCACGATGAACGGTGGTATCGCCCGCGGTACGACGATCGCCAGCGCCAAGATCCACGACATCTTCCAGGAGTCGGGTGAGTTCTCGATCGAAGCCTGGGTGATTCCGGCTAACGTGACGCAGGAAATGGCGCGCATCGTCAGCTACTCCGCCGGCGAGCAGGCGCGTAACTTCACGCTGCAGCAGACGTTGTACAACTACGACTTCCAGCTGCGCTCGACCGAGACCAGCCTGAACGGTGACCCGGCACTCTCCACGCCGGATGCCGACGAGGTACTGCAGGCAACCCTGCAGCACGTCGTAGCGACTTACGACCCGATCGAGGGTCGCAAGATCTACGTCAACGGCGACCTCGTTAGCCAGGTGGACCCGGTTCCGGGCGGCACGCTCATCGACTGGCAGGACACCTTCGCGCTCGTACTGGGCGCCGAGACCTCCGGCGAGGGCCAGTTCGCCGGCACCATCCGCCTGGCCGCACTGCACCGCCGTGCGATGACCCAGGAACAGGTGACCCAGAACTTCGATGTCGGCGTAGGTGAGAAATTCTTCCTGCTGTTCAACATCTCGGAGATCCTGTATCCCGGAGATGCGACGATGGCGGATTCGTCTTACGTCCTCTTCGAGGTTGCGCAGTTCGACAGCTATGCCTACCTGTTCGACAAGCCGCACTTCATCACGCTGGACGGCTCGACGCCGACGGGTATCCCGATCGAGGGTATGCGCGTCGCGATGAACGGTATCGAGGCGCCTGTCGGTCAGACCTATGCGACGATGGTCGGAACCCTGGACGCAACGCAGTTCGCGGAGCTCGGCCAGCCGCTCTCGACGCTCGGCGCGGTCCTGCCGCTCGAGAAGGGTCCGGAACTCGACGAGTTCTTCCTGACCTTCGATCGCCTGGCCGGCGCCAGCTATAACCGCCCGGCCGACCCGACGCTCGTTCTGACTGAATCGGACCTGACGCCGGCTTCGCATGTCGGTCTGAGGACCTTCGATGAGATCAACGCGACGTTTGCCAGCGTGCTCGGCATCGACTGGACGGACTACATGAATGTCGACATGACGTACCAGGAACTGCGGCAGTCACTGCCGGCCGTTGAAGACGTCAACACGTTCCTGTCGTCACACCAGGTGGCTGTCGCCCAGCTTGCGATTGCCTACTGCGATGCATTCATCGGTTCGAACGCGAGCCCGGGACCGGCTGATTCCGACCCGAGCTTCCCGGCAGGCTTCTTCTCTGCCCCGGCAGGGACGTCGTTCTCCGCGGCGAACCGCGGTGGCTACATCACGCCGCTGGTGAACCGGATCATGGGTACGAATATCGCATCCCAGCCGGCATTCGCCGACGTGAATGCAGAACTCGCAACAGTAACGGCCGCTGGCGGTCGTCCGAACAACCTTGCCCAGCGCCTGCTGGACGGCGGTTCGGACACGCGCGCCATCGCCAAGGGCGTCTGCGCCGCCACCCTCGGCAACGCAGCTACGCTGATTCAGTAACGACAGGACCTAAGGAAAGGAACTAACGACATGACTATCAAACGTAAAACACGGCACTATGATGAGCCGCAGTATCATGCCGATCATCCGCGTCCTGTCACGCGACGCCAGTTCGTGGCACAGGGCTTCATGTCCGGCGCGGCCTACACGTCGAGCGCAGGCATCCTGAGCTTGTTCGCGAACCCGCGCGAAGCGGCCGCGGCGCTGTCGCCGGATCTCGATGCACTGCTGACGAACCCTTGCCAGATCGCCACCAACGGCGCCGGCAAGATCCCGTTCATCTGCTTCGACCTCGCCGGTGGCGCGAACATCTTCGGCTCGAACGTATTGTGCGGCCAGGAAGGCGGCCAGCTGGACTTCCTGTCCACGGCCGGCTACGAGAAGATGGGTTTGCCGGGCGACATGGTCCCCGGACTCGTCGACCCGACGCTGAACCTGCCCTACGAGAACTTCGACCTGGGCCTCGGCTTCCACCTCGACAGTGCGTTCCGTCGCGGCATCATGCAGACCCTCACGGCGGGTAACGAGCAGTTCATCAACGGCGCGGCCATCCCGGCGCGCTCGGATAACGACACGGGCAACAACCCGCATAACCCGATGTACGGCATCGCCCGTGCCGGCGCGGGCGGCCTGGGCGCCGACGGATCCATCCTGACGCTGGCCGGTTCCGAGAACTCGGACTCGGGCGGCAACTCGATGCTGCCGGCGATGCTGTACGACCCCGAACTGCGGCCGACCAAGGTCGATCGCCCGTCGGACGTCGTCAACCTCGTCGACACGGGTGACCTCGTGGGCATCCTGTCCAAGGACGACGCCACGGCCGTCATGGAATCCATCTACCGCATCTCGGATCGCAAGATGGACCAGGTCGACACGCAGATCACGCGCGATGCCGTCATCAAGGAAATGGTCCGCTGCGGCTACCTGAAGTCTGCCGATATTGCTGATCGCTTCGGCGGCGTACCGATCGACCCGGGTCTCGATCCGGAGATCGTCGGGCCGACGGGCATCTTCTCGCAGGCCGAGTGGGACGCCGGCGATCGCGATGCGCGCGAGTTCCAGAAAACGGCTTCGGTAATGAAGCTGGTTCTGAACGGCTACGCCGGCGCAGGCTGCATCGAGATGGGTGGCTACGACTACCACGGTGGTCGCCGCGCCGAGGGCGAGGTCAAGGACTTCCGCGCCGGTCGCTGCATGGGCGCCGTACTCGAGTATGCGGCACGCCTGCAGACCCCGGTCATGATGTACGTCTTCTCGGACGGTTCGCTGTCCTCTAACGGCGCCATCGACAACACGCAGGACGGTCGCGGCAAGGGTGAGTGGACGAGTGACAACTCGTCGACCGCCGGCTCCTTCTTCCTGGTCTACAACCCGGGACGGAGGCCGACGATCATCGGCGCGACGCCGGAAGAACAGGCTGTCCACCAGCAGCTCGGCTACATGGATGCGGGCGGCTCGGTACAGCGCGGTGCGACTCCTGCGGCCAACAACGTCAACCTGCTCGTGAACACCGTGCTGCTCAATTACATGGCGCTGCACGGTGAGGAAGGGCAGTTCGGCAGCGTCTTCGGGAACCACGGCCTCGGTAACGCAGCGATGCAGCGAAGCCTCACAGCGTTTACCCCAATCTGTAACGGCACGATTGCCAACCCCGTATAGCACGAACCCTCGATTGGGGTCAGAGCCCTAGGGCTCTGACCCCGTTTTTTTTGTTGGAGCGCCCCGTGGGCGCGATCGCGGCCATGGGCCGCTCCTACGGTTATACTCCGCGCATGCTTAATGAACTGCTTGCGTGTCCGAGGTGCGACAAAGCGCCGTTGGACGAGAACGATGGCGTATTCCGTTGCAAGGCCTGCAAGATCGACTTCCCGTCGATCGACGGCATACCGTGGATGTTCGCGGAGCCGCAGGCCTCGCTCGGCGAGTGGCGCGGCCGACTGCAGTTTGCGCTGCAGAGCCTGAGCCAGGAGGCGGCCTCGCTCGACTCGGAACTCAAGGACAAGGACCTGCGGCCGCTGACGCGACGGCGCGTCGAGCGCTATCGCAAGGCCACCGACACCCATCGCCGCAAGCTGCAGAAACTGCTGCAGCCCCTCGACGTGCAGTCGCTGCAGGGCAATTACGAGAGCTATCTCGCCCTGCGCACCCGCCTGCCGGTCGACCAGGGCCTCAACACCTACTACGCCAACGTGCACCGCGACTGGTCCTGGGGTGACGAGGAAAACCAGGCGTCCCTGAAACAGCTGCAGTCGGTGCTGCACGAAAACGCCGAGCTCGGCAAGGTCCTGGTGCTGGGCGCCGGCGCCGGCCGCCTGGCGTATGACCTGCACATGCAGATGGATTGCGATGCAACCGTTGCGATGGACTTCAATCCGCTGTTGCTGCTGATCGCGAAGACGGTCGCAAATGGCGATACATTGAAAATGTACGAGTTCCCGATCGCGCCGCGCTCGCTCGAGGACGACGCCGTGCTGCGCACGCTAGCCGCGCCGGAGGTGGTTCGCGATGGCTTTTATCTTGTTCTCGGCGACGCGCTGCGCACCCCGTTCGCAGCAGGCTCTTTCGACACGGTTGTGACACCGTGGCTCATCGACATCATTTCAGAAGACCTGCCGGTGCTGGCGGCGCGAATCAACGCGCTCCTGAAACCCGAAGGTCGCTGGGTGAACTTCGGCTCGCTGGCGTTTGCAACGCCGGAGCGTGCCCGGCGCTACAGCCCGGAGGAAACCAAGGCGATTATCGCCGAGAGCGGCTTCAGCGACCCGTATGTCAGCGAGGCGACTATCCCCTATATGTGTTCTCCTGCCAGTCGCCACGGCCGCCAGGAGCGGGTCTTCTCGTTCTCGGCTTACAAGGAGCGCAATACCGACGCGCCGGCGCGGCATCGCGCCCTGCCCGACTGGATCGTGACCGGCAAGGAACCCGTGCCGCTGTCGCCGGCATTCCGCAGCCAGGCAATGACCACCCAGATTTACTCGTTCATGATGTCGCTGATCGACGGCAAGCGCACGATCCAGGACATGGCCGTCGTCCTGGAGAAACAACAGTTGATGACGCGCGCCGAAGCCGAGCCCGCTATTCGCGCGTTCCTGACGAAGATGTACGACGACGCGCAGAAACAGTCAGGAATCTGACGACCCGCCAATATGTAGCCACGATCTTACGTACGGCACGAGCTTGCCGATGGCCTCACGGCTTTCCGGCATCTGGTGCACGAATACCTGGAATACATGGAACATCTGGGGCCACACATCGAGCGTGACCTCGCCGCCTGCCGCCTCGATTTTTTCGGCGATCCGGGTCGAATCGCTGAGCAGGATCTCGTCGTCACCGACCTGGATGTGGATGGGCGGCAGACCCTGCACGTCCGCGAAGACGGCCGACACCAGCGGGTTCCGGTACTCCTCTTCCTCGCAGTAGTAAGAGGCGATGATCGGCATGTCCGGGGGCTTGAACCAGGGGTCCCGTTTGGCGCGCGTCGTCATGGACTCGCCGCTGGCCGTCAGGTCGAGCCACGGCGAAAACATCACGGCCCCTGCGGGCATCTCCTCGCCGGCATCCCGCAACGACAGCAGCAGCGCCATCACGAGGCCGCCGCCCGCTGAGTCGCCGGCAACGACGATGTCCCCGGGCCCGTAACCCTCGTCGCGCAGGGCGCGGTAGGCCGCCAGCGAATCCTCGATGGCCGCGGGGAACGGATTTTCCGGCGCCAGGCGGTACTCGATGACCAGCGCGCGAACGCCGCAAGACCTGGCGATGTAGCTGACGAGCTGCCGGTGCGTCGCGCAATTGCCGAACACGTACGCGCCGCCGTGCAGGTATAGCATCGCCTTGCCCCGGGCCGGCGCCTGGGGCGTCAGCCACTCCGCGCGCATCCCGGCAAAATCCGTGCGGCGGACGTCCACTCCGCTGGCCGTCCACAGCGTATTGGCGAGACCGTGCCAGACCCTGCGCATACGATGCACGTCCGCCTTCTCGGCATTGACCGACCGAAACCACGCGCCGGTAATGGCGCGCATCGCCTTGGCGCGAAAGCTGCTCATGCCGTTATGATACGGCGATGGACGCACTTCGGACACCTGACGAACGATTCGCCGACCTGCCCGGCTACGACTTCGCCCCGCATTACGTCGACATCGGCGGGTTGCGCATGCACTACGTCGACGAGGGCCCGCCCGATGCGGCCCCCGTCCTGCTGTTACACGGCGAACCGAGCTGGTCTTTCCTGTATCGCAAGATGATTCCGCCTTTGGTCGCAGCCGGCCATCGCGTGATTGCGCCCGACCTGATCGGTTTCGGCAAGTCGGACAAACCGACCGAGATTGCCGACTACAGCTACCAGCGCCACGTGGACTGGATGCGCCAGTTCGTCGAGGACCTCGGGCTACAGAACGTCACGCTGTTCGGCCAGGACTGGGGCTCGCTGATCGGGCTTCGTGTGGCGGCCGAGGACGAGGCGCGCTTCGCGCGGATCATCATTGGCAACGGCGCGTTACCGACCGGCGACCACGCCATCTCCGAAGCTTTCATGCAATGGCGTGAGTTTGCGACGACGAGTCCCAATTTCGACATCGGCCGCATCATCCAGAATGCAACGGTATCGGAGCTGCCCGACGAGGTCGTTGCCGCTTACGACGCGCCGTTCCCCGACGACTCATACAAGGCCGGCGCGAGGGCGTTCCCGGCGCTCGTGCCCATTACGCCCGACGACCCGGCGTCAGAGGCCAACCGCCGCGCCTGGGCCGCGCTGATGAACTGGCAAAAGCCGTTCCTCACGACGTTCAGCGACAAGGATCCGATCCTCGGTGGTGGCGAGAAGGTCTTCAAAAAGCTCGTGCCCGGCGCTGCCGGTCAGCCGCACGTCATCATCGCGGACGGCGGTCATTTCCTGCAGGAAGACAAGGGCGAGGAAATCGCCGCGGTGATGCTGGAGTTTATCGCTCGAGGTACTTGAGCTTTTCCTTAACCTCGCGCCAGTCGTCGGCGTCGGCCGGCGGGTCCTTCATCTCGGTAATGACCGGCCACTCCTGCGACAGCTCGGCATTGAGCTCAAGGAAGTGCTCCTGCCCAGCCGGCAACTCGTCCTCGGAATAGATCGCCTCGACCGGGCACTCGGGCTCGCAAAGCGTACAGTCGATGCACTCTTCCGGATCGATCACGAGGAAGTTCGGCCCCTCGTGAAAACAGTCCACCGGGCAAACCTCGACGCAGTCGGTGAGTTTGCATTTGATGCAGGATTCGGTGACGACGAATGTCATGTGGTGTTCCTCTGTTCCGAGCGCGTACGCTATGCCAAGACCGCGCTCAGTTCAAGGGGTTGGGCAGGCTGAGTCTTCCGCATTCAGCTCCGGTAAGCGCGCTTCGATTTCGGTGGCCAGGTATTGCAGGGCAGCGATCTCGCCGGAAGCGGCAAATGTGTCGAAAAAGCGTTGCTGGACCGTGGCGTCTCGCAGTTCCATCGCTCGGGTGGTCCTGGCTGCGAGGCTCTGCCAGTCGTTTCTGAAACCGCGGTAACGTTGCTCGGCAATCTGCTGTGCGCGACTGTCGCCGCCGTATTCGTACATTTTCGCCTGCAGGCCCAGGCCGACGGCCTGGGTGAGTATCGTGCGCCCGCCGTGTTCGAAGCGCTCGCCGAGCCTGAGGCAGACATCGCGCCATTCGGCCGAGTTCTCGGCCCTTTCGTCACAGTCACGCGTAATCAGGAAGCTACCCGTAAATATGGCCGCGCCGTGCCCCAGCGCGGCAACACCGCGTTCGAATGGGGGCAGATCGGTGGAGGCAGCGAGCCCGCGCTCGAACAACAGTGCGTGCTCGGCGAAGCGATCGTTCATAGAGGGTGCGGCGGCGGCCTCGCGCAAGGCGGCCAGTGCGCCTGCCTCATCGAAGCGGCTCAGCCGGCTTCTCGCTACAGTGACCCATGCAAGGCCATTGGCCTTGTCAGCGGCAATCAGGTTCCTTTCCAACCCGGGACGGCCGAGGTTGCAGGCGTCGATCTCGAGACACAGCTCCAGGATCTGCGACGCGACAAGCGGGTTACGCGGATCGGCAGACCGGGCCCGGTCCAACAAGAGAAAGGCCTCTTCCGGCGCTTTGCGCCAACTGACGAGGGCCGCAACGAGCAGGTGCTCAGCGTCGGAGGATGACCCCAGTACCCGCAGCATTTCTTCGGCCTGCTCTTCGTATTCGGCCATGCGCTGTTCGTCTGATTTTTCGCCGGCATCGCGGCACGCATCGATGGCAAGCATGCGCCGCACAGGCTGTACGCCGATCTCATCGAGGCCGGCCATTTCCTGAACCGGCGCCTCCTGAATTGGTGAAATCTCGCCAGGCTCAACGACTGTGTTGGATACCGGTTGCGGAGTCATCAACAGCGCCGCACTCAGGCCGACAGCGACCAGGATGGCGCCGACGGCTAGGTAGCGCGCCATCGCTCATCCGCCCGCGCGGCCACGCCGTCGCCCTCCAGCTTCAGGATGTGAGCGAGCAGCGAGCGCTCGGCCAATCGGTAGAGGTGTGGCGCAACGTCCTTGTAAACGTGTGGCACGAGTTCGCGTGTGGTCAGCCCCGGGTTTGCTCTGACGGCCGCCAGCACCTTCGCCTCGCGCTCGAGCCGGTGGTCGATGATCCAGTCGATCGCGCGAACCGGGTCTTCGATAACCTCGCCATGGCCGGGCGCCAGCGCGGCGCAATCGAGGTCGCGGCATTTCTCGAGCGACTCGATGTAATGCTTCATGTCGCCGTCGGGCGGATTGATGACGACGGTAGAGCCATCGATGACGTGATCGCCCGTGAACAACCAGTTGAGACCGGCGTGCCGAAAGCAGAGATGATTGGACGCGTGACCGGGCGTGTGCACCGCCTCGAGCCGGAACTCGTCGGTATCGAGGGCGTCGCCGTCGGCCAGCACGCGCGTCGGCGCAAACGTCTTGTCCTGGCTTGCCCTATCGGGCGCCGGTATACCGAGCACCTCCGCGCCGGTTCTTTCGGCCAACATGACAACGCCCGGCGAATGATCCGGATGCGTATGCGTGGCCAGGATCCAGGCTATATAACCCTCTGTTTTTAATAGGATATTTTCGATATGCTCGGGAATTGCCGGCCCCGGGTCGATCACGGCCACCGCATCTTCGCCAACGAGGTAAGTGTTCGTGCCCGGCCCTGTCATCATCGACGGGTTGGGCGCCACGATCCTGCGTACGCCCGGCGCCAGCTCCGCGAACGGCGGCATGGATGGACCAAAGTCGGGCATCAGCCTAAGGGCCCGGGGTCGCCCGTCTCGACGTAGGCTTCGAGCCGCTGCAGAGCCTCCCCGATAACCTGGTCGACAGGCGCAGCGATCTCGTCGAGTCCGCCCGGGCGATAGCCGCCCACGGCATAGGCAAAGCGCACCGTGGTGCCCGCCTCGGTGTCGAAGAACTCCCAGGTCATATTGCCGTCGACACCGAGCAGGCCAAGCGGCCCGAGACCGCCGGTCAGGCGCAGCAGGACAGTCGGGTTCACGAAGGTAACGGTCAGGTGCACGACGCCGGCCTGCTCGCCGATGGTCTCGCAGAAACAACCCTGCGGTCGTGCGTCGATACTCATGCGCGACGCATCACCGGAAATCGTGTGGTCCGAGCTCCACCATTGGCTGATCTCGTTCACCGCTGCGTGCCAAACCTCCTGGCGCGGCGCGTCGATCGACACCTCGTGGACCAGGGTAAAACCGCCCGGCGCGGCGTCGATCACTTCGGCGCTCGCGGGTCCGCTGAAGACCAGTGCAACGAGCAACATTGAAAAAGTGCGCTTCATCGCCAGTTCCTGTCTCCGCGTGAAAACGGCTGTTAAGCTTACCCGAATCGATGAATGACGACATGCGCGTAGTGTTCGAAAGCCGCAACCGGCGGGCGTGTGCCGACCGGTCGCTGGTACTCGCGTCCGCGAACATTCCGCACCAGCTTGTCGACGACGCATTCAGCTGCGCTATCGTCGTTCCTGCCGAGTTCTCCGCCGAGGCGGCCACCGAATTGCGGTTGTATGACGAGGAGAATCCGCCGCAGCAACCGGTCAAGCCCAGGGAGTACCGCTACCTCAACGCGGTGCCAGGCATCGTCGGCTACGTGAGCGCCGTCCTGCTTTTCGCATGGCTGTCCTGGACGTCCGCTTTCAGCCAGGACTGGCTGGCCGCCGGCCGCATCGATGGAGCACTCGTGCGGGCCGGCGAGTGGTGGCGGTCGGTCACCGCGCTGACCATGCATTCGGGGCTGCGGCACCTGGTGGGCAACCTGGTGTTTGGCGCGTTCTTTGGCCTGCTGGCTGGACGCCTGCTCGGTTCCGGCGTTGCCTGGGCGGCCGTCATTACGACGGCAGCCGCCGGTAACCTGCTCAATACGCTGCTGCTCGAGTCGACGCACCGCTCCATCGGCGCATCGACCGCGGTCTTTGCCGCGCTCGGTCTCACCGTGGGATTCGTCTGGCGGGCAAAGCTGATGGCCCAGGACCGCTGGCCCTACCGGCTTGGTCCCATCGTTGGCGGACTCGCCCTGCTGATGTTCACCGGGACCGGCGACGAGAACACCGACGTCGGCGCACACCTGATGGGCTTCGTCTGCGGATTCGCGGGCGGCATCCTGCTGACCCGGTTTCGTGACCGGCTCCAGGACGGCAACCTGCAACGCTCGGCCGGAATCGCTGCCGCGGCGACGCTCGTGCTCGCCTGGATCACCGCATTTGGCGGCTGACAGGCCCGGTCATTGATGTAAAATCCGCGCTGGGGAGAGCATCGCGCTTACAGCAGCCAAGTATGAAAAAAATCCTGCTGTTCTTGATCATCGTGATCTTACTGGCGACCGTCGTAGCCTGGGTGCGTTACGGCGGCGGAGAGCCGTACCGTGATCTCACGACGTCTCCGATTCTCGCCGAAAGCAGCCTCGAGGAAGTGCTGTCGTACCGGCTGCCGATCGGCAACGTCGCCGTCAGCCGTACCGGGCGGGTGTTTTTCACGGTTCACCCCGAAGCCCGGCCGCGAGGCAACAAGCTGTTGGAGTTTGTCGACGGCGCGTCGGTGCCCTTCCCTGACGGCGCCAAGCAGACGCAACTGTTCGACACGATACTCGGCGTCGCCATCGACCGCTTCGACCGGCTATGGACAATCGACCACGGCAACCACGGCCTGCACACCGCAAGGCTCCTGGCCTTCGACATCAACACCGGCGAGTTGCTGCGCGACCAGAAGCTCGACAAGGACATCGCGCCGCGCGGTTCCTTCCTGCAGGACATCCAGGTCAGCGCTGACGGCCGTACGGTCGTCATCGCCGACGCCAGCTTCTGGCGCAAGAGTCCGGCCCTGATTGTCTATGACATCGAAACGGCGACAGCGAAACGTATCCTCGAATCCCACCCGTCCGTGTCCGCCGAGAATTACGTGATCCAGAATCGCGATCGAACGATGTCGTTCATGGGGGGTATCGTCTCGCTGCGTGGCGGTGTCGACGGTATCGCACTCGGCGACGAGTGGCTGTACTTCGGGGCGCTTTCCGGCGGGTCGCTGTACCGCGTCAGGCTCGACGACATTCGTGATCCGAACGTTCCCAGTTCGCAGATTGCCGCGCGCGTCGAACGCGTCTCGGAAAAGCCGCTGAGCGATGGCCTCAGCATCGACAAGCGCGGCCGGGTCTACATCACCGACGTCGAGCACAACGCGATATTCCGGCTGGATGAGAATGCCGAGCTGCGCACACTGATTCGTTCGAATCGCGTGCGCTGGCCGGACGCCCTGTCGTTCGGGCCTGATGGTTGGCTGTATATCGCCGACAGTGCGCTCAGCGATGTCGTGTTGCAGTCCAAAGATCACATCAAGGACAAAGGGCCGTACAAGATCTTCCGCATCAAGCTGGACGCCGAAGGGACGCCCGGCCAATAAACAGTTACCCAACCGCACAAGAGAGAAACAATGGATGAAGTAGCACTGCCTGACCTCGGGTTTTCGTGGGATGAAGCCATGGTCTTCCTGAAGACTTCCGCACTCGAGTTCGGAATCAACCTTGTCACGGCGATCGTAATCTTCTATGTCGGCCGCCTGGCTGTGAGCCTGGTCACTAGGGGCATACGCAAGGTCATGACCGCGCAGGAGGTCGACAAGACCCTCGTCTCGTTCG
Organism: Woeseiaceae bacterium; assembly: GCA_030066075.1. Taxonomy (GTDB): domain Bacteria; phylum Pseudomonadota; class Gammaproteobacteria; order Steroidobacterales; family Woeseiaceae; genus UBA1847. The sequence goes on along the minus strand of JASJCH010000022.1, from coordinate 21,612 downwards.
TCACGAACCTGATCAGCATGATCCTGCTGGTCATCGTCGTCATCGCTGCCGTCGGCGCGCTCGGTGTCCAGACGACCTCCTTTATCGCCATTCTCGGCGCCGCCGGCCTCGCCGTCGGCCTCGCCCTGCAGGGATCGCTCTCGAACTTCGCGTCCGGCGTGCTCATCATTATCTTCCGGCCCTACAAGGTCGGCGACTTCATCGAGGGCGCGGGCATCTCTGGCGCTGTCGTGGACGTGCAGATCCTGACCACGGTGCTGAAGACCGGCGACAACAAGCAGATCATCGTGCCGAACAGCCAGATCATGGGCGGCATCATTACCAACTACTCGGCCAACGACACCCGCCGCGTGGACATGGTCGTCGGCGTCAGCTACGAGGACGACCTCGACAAGGTGCGCAAGACAATCGAAGAGCTGATCGCCGCGGACGATCGCATCCTCGACGATCCCGCGCCAACGATCGCAGTGTCGGAACTCGCCGACAGCAGCGTGAACTTCGTCGTGCGGCCGTGGGTAATGACGCCGGACTACTGGGGCGTCATGTTCGATCTGACCGAAGCCATCAAGAAGCGCTTCGACAAGGACGGCATTTCGTTCCCGTTCCCGCAGCAGGATGTGCACCTTTACAAGCACGACTGATTGGGTTCTGCTTGTCAACGCAAGGCCGATACGCGCGTTGATACAGCAGGGATGCTGAGTTTTGTGGAGATCCAAGTGGGTGCAGTCAGGATATTGCTGGTGCTTGCCGCCGCAGCTCTCGCGGGCTGCGCCGCGAACCCGGACCCGATCATCGACATGAAGGGCGTCGACCTCGACCAGTACGAGGAGGACTGGGAAGAGTGCGAGGCGTACACCGAGGAGGTCGTTGTCGCCAAGGGTGTCGCCAAAGGCGCCGGGCTGGGCGCGGTCGTCGGCGCGGCGGCCGGTGCGATCGGCGGCAATTCGACCGATGTTGCCGAGGGCGCCGCCACCGGCGCTTTATACGGCGGTACGCAGTCGGGCCTTGACGCCGATGAAATGCAGCAGGAGGTGTTCAAACGCTGCATGCGCGGACGGGGTTACCGGGTACTCAACTAGTTGACGGCCGGGCCGGGCTCGGATACTGTTTTTTTATACAGTAATCGAGCACCCCGATGTCCCAGCGCCCGCACAAGGGCCGCGGCGCCGTCTCCGACAGGGAGGGCCGGTTTGCCACGCGGCCCGTAGAGTTCGACCCGGAAGAGGCAGCCCGGCGCGCCGGCGAGGCGCCGCAGACGGTGCTCAAGGCCATGCAGGCTGGCTCGATCATCAGCCACAACAACTCGCCGGACGTGCCTTTCGATCACTCCATCAACCCGTACCAGGGCTGCGAGCACGGCTGCATCTATTGCTACGCGCGGCCGAGTCACAGTTACCTCGACCTGTCGCCGGGGCTCGATTTCGAGACCCGCATCTTCTACAAACCGAACGCCGCCAGCCGGCTGCTCGAGGCGTGGGAGAAGCCCGGCTACGAGTGCCAGCCGATTACCATTGGCGCGAATACCGACCCGTACCAGCCCGCCGAGAAAACCACGCAGGTTACCCGCTCGTTACTGGAGCTATTCGAGAAGCACCGCCACCCCGTCAACCTGATTACCAAGGGCACGCTGATCGAACGCGACATCGATCTGCTGGCCACGCTGGCGAGCCGGCGGCTGTGCTCGGTGGCGATCAGCGTCCCGACCCTGGATGCCGGCCTGAAACGCATCATGGAGCCGCGCGTGCCGTCGGCGGAGGCGCGCCTGAAGACGATTCGGCGGCTCAGCGAAAGCGGCATACCCACCAGCGCGCTGATGGCGCCGCTGATCCCGGCTATCAACGATGCCGAAATCGAGTCCGTACTGGAAGCCGTGGCGGACGCCGGCGCCTCGCACGCGCACTACATCTTCCTGCGCCTGCCCCACGAGGTCGCCGGGCTGTTCGCCGAGTGGCTGGAGGCGCATTTTTCGGACCGCGCCGCCCACGTCATGAGCCTGGTTCGCCAGGCCAGCGGCGGCCGGGATTATGACAACCGGTTTGGCGTGCGGCAGCGCGGGCGCGGCGCCTACGCGGACATGCTCGGCAAACGCTTCAAAGTCGCTTGCCAGCGGCTCGGACTGGCGCCCGAGCGCTACCACCGCGGCCTCGACTGCACCCGCTTTCGCAAACCCGGACAACAGCAGCTTGGACTGGACCTGTAATTCGGTATAGTGGAACCGGCGCGGTCGCATACCTAAACCAGAACTATTCCGACCGCGAGAAGTCCTAAAAACCTGCTATGGCAATGATTGATTCGTCGAGATTCCCGGTCGCTTTGCTGCTCCTGGTGAGCATGGCATTCGCGAGCGCGCAAGAGAGCGGGGCCGGTACCCCCGACGAGCCGGCGGCGCCCGCCGACTTCGTCCAGAAAGGACAGATCGTACCCGTGTCCGATGAGGGTATCGACGAGGGCGACGACGAGGCGACCGTGCCCGAAATCGACGACGACGAGCTGCTCGACGCCGAGTTCCAGTTGTTCAAGGAACTGATGAGCGAGAATGTCCTCGACGAGGCGGACACCGTCGCCAAGCGCGTCGTCGAACTGTCCATCAGGACCCACGGACCGCAGTCCAACCAGTTCGCCAAGGCGCTGACCAATCTCGCCATCGTGCAATTCCAGACGGAGCAGTATGACGCCGCCGTGCAGAACTTCGAGTCGGCGATCGAGATCATCGAAGACAACGAGGATCGCCTCAACATACAGCTCATTAACCCGCTGAAGGGGCTCGGCGCCGCGCAGCTCGAGAGCGGCCGACCGGACCTGGCGTCGCAGACCTTCCAGCGCGCCGTGCACGTCACCCACGTCAACGAGGGTCCGCACAATATGGACCAGCTGGAATTGCTGGAATCGATCGCGGAGACTCACATTCGCATGGGCGACATGGATGCCGCCAAGGACGCGCAAGACACGATCTATGCGATCAACATCCGCGAGCACCAGCTGGATGCGCCAGCCCTCGTCCCGGCGCTGATGCGACGCGCCGCGTGGCAGCATCGCGCCGGGTTTATCTTCGATGAGCGCGCCACTTACCGTCGCGCCATACGCATCATCGAAGATCACGAAGGCAAGGAGTCCATCAACCTCGTCGAGCCGCTGATCAGGCTCGGCCGATCCTATTTCTACATGGACACGTCCGGTCAGGCGTCTTTCCATGACACGTCGATGGCTTCCGGCGAAATTTATTTTCGCCGCGCAACGCGCATTGCAGCAGAGAGCCCGGACTCCAGCTGGCAGGTCGTCGCACAGGCCGGACTCGCGCTCGGCGACTTCTACATCTACGGCAACATTGTGCAGCGGGCGCGACAAGCCTATAGCGATACCTGGGAGTTGTTGAGTCAGAACGAGGAGAGCCTCAAGGTGCGGCGCAAACAGCTCGAGAGCGTTATCACGCTGAAACAGGACAAGCTGCCGATGTATGCGTCGTCCGACACACAGTCATCCAGTGACGACAATACCAACCCCTTGCTGCAGGGCCGGGTCACATTGAACTATGAGGTGTCGCCCCGGGGGCGCGCCACCAATATCAAGCTCGTCGAGGCCAGCCCCGAAGAGTTCGAGCGCATGGTGAGCACCGTGCAACGCGAATTGCGGCGCCGGATCTACCGGCCGCGTCTCGAAGATGGTGTGGTCGTCGCAACGCCCGACCAGGTCCTCTCCCACCGGTTTTTCTATCGCCAGTCCGACCTCGACGCTCTGCGCGCCGAGGAAGCCGCCCGCTAGACGGCCCAGCGACGCGCAGCGGGAGAGAACTAATTTTGCGACGCAGCTGGCAACCTCTAGTCACCGGGCTTGCCCTGCTCGCGGCCGGGTCTGCGGCGGCCACGGAATGCGAAGACGACTGGATCTGCGTAGACGCGGTCAACGCCGGCCGCAACGTCGAGCTACATGCCCGTAACCTGCGCGACTACCCGGTCACGTATACGCTGCGAATTCGCACCCACGACAACATCATTCGCGGCGCCAGCATCGTCACGAGCACCCTGGAACCCCAGGCAACCGAGCAGGTCCTCGTGCTGGCCGGCGGCGACGGCCGCAAGGGCCCCGACTACCGCTACTCGCTGGACTGGACCGTGGGCGACAAGGACGCGGTGCACGACGACGACCACCTCTATTCCCTGCCCTACGCGCCGGGCCGGTCGTACCGTGTCCTGCAAGGCTATGGCTCGCGTTTCAGTCATACGGGTCTCGAGGAGTTTGCGATCGATTTCGACATGAAGACCGGCACGCCGGTGCACGCCGCGCGCGGGGGCGTCGTCGCCCGGGTCGAGGAATCCCACGACAAAGGCTGCTGGGAAGACGGCTGCGGCCGCTACGCCAACTACATTGTGGTCCTGCATAGCGATGGCACCACGGGTGAGTACTACCACCTGATGCAGCACGGATCGCTCGTCGAGGTTGGTGACAGCGTCTCACAGGGGCAACTGATCGGCTACTCGGGCAACACCGGCCATACGACGATGCCGCACCTGCACTTTGCCGTCTATCGCGCCACCACCTGGGGCAATACGCAGTCGATCCCTGTGCGCTTCCAGGCGACAGACGGTATCATCAACCGCCCGCGGCGCGGAGCGAGGTACCTGGCCCAATGAACTCACATTTTGTCCATGGACGCCCTATCGAGGGCCCCTTTGACGATCACCTGCAGCAGGCTGTGTTCGCCATGGGCTGTTTCTGGGGCGTGGAGCGGCGCTTCTGGGAGCTCGACGGGGTCTACACGACGGCCGTGGGTTATGCCGGCGGTACGACCGCGAACCCGGATTACAAGCTCGTGTGCAGTGGGTCTACGGGGCACGCGGAAGTCGTGCTTGTCGTCTTTGATCCCGACATTGTCAGCTACGACCAGCTATTGACCGTGTTCTGGGAAAACCACGACCCGACCCAGGGCATGCGCCAGGGCAACGACATCGGCACCCAGTACCGGTCGGCAATCTACACGCTGGACGACGAACAGGACGCGGCGGCACGGCGCTCCCTGCCGGAGTTCCAGGCTGAGCTGCGCAAGGCCGGCTACGGCGACATCACGACAGAGATCAAACCTCTCGAGAAGTTCTGGTACGCGGAGGATTACCACCAGCAGTACCTCGCGAAAAACCCGGGGGGCTATTGCGGCGTGGGCGGAACCGGCGTCAGCTGCCCGGTCGGCCTCGGCGCCGACCGACGCAGCGCCTGAGCAGGGGCATTCCATTGGCCAGCAAAAGCACAAAGTCGGGCAAGCCGCGCAAACCCACTCGCAAGCAAGCCGAACAGGCGATCGAAACCCTGCTCTTGTGGGCGGGCGAGGATCCGCGCCGTGAAGGGCTGGTCGACACGCCGAAACGCGTGGCAGAGGCCTACCGGGACTGGTTTAGCGGATACAACGAGAACCCGGTCCAGTATCTCCGGCGCACGTTCGAAGAAGTCGAGGGCTACGACGAGATGATCGTTTTGCGCGACATCGAGTTCGAATCTCACTGTGAACACCACATGGCGCCCATCATCGGCAAGGCGCACGTGGGCTACCTGCCGCGCAACAAGGTCGTCGGCATCAGCAAGCTCGCCCGGGTCGTCGAGGCGTTTGCGCGACGTTTCCAGGTGCAGGAAAAGATGACCGCGCAGATCGCCAACTGCATCGAAGACGTGCTGAAACCCAACGGTGTCGGCGTGGTCATCGAGGCCGTGCACCAGTGCATGACCACGCGCGGCATTCACAAGGCCGGCGTGTCCATGGTGACCAGCCAGATGATCGGCACGTTCCGCAAGGATGCCCGCACTCGCGCCGAATTCCTGCGCATGATCGGCAGCGATCGCTGACGCCCTGAGTTCTAATCGAGCCCGAGTACCGCCTCGCCCTGGTTGAAGACGATGTCCACCGGGATATTGGCCTGCGTCAGGCGGTCGAGGTCGGCCTGCAGCTGGTCCCCGATGACGCCCTGCGAGTTCGTCAGTTCGAGCGCACCTTCGTAATCGCCGTCACCTTGCAGCGTCAGCAGCAGGCGCGACAGGTCGGCATTGGCCTCGCGCATGCGCTCGAAATCGACGCTGTAGCGTCCCGTTGCGGAATCACGGACAAAAGCGCCGGCGTCCATGAAGAAATTGAAGCGCACCATGTTGGCCTTGCCGTGCGCGCTGCTGGCGCCGAATCGAATCGAACGAAACACGCTGGTCATGAACGTGACGTAGTAGTCGCGCAGGTCGACGTCGCCGAGTTCGCCGGCGTCGTGCAGCGCTGTGACCATGTACAGGCCCAGCACGTCCGCCTTGCCCTCCTCGATACTCGAGGCGACATCGCGCAGCGCTTCGCCGACCGTGCCGCTGCCATCGATCGTGTACTTGATGCCGAGACCGTGCGCGACCTCGTGGAACATCGTGTTGGCGAAGAACGCATCGAACGTGATGTGCTGCCGCTGCGATTCGTCGACCAGCACGTCGGCGATCGGCTCGAGAATCTTGTCGAACTTGGCGCGCATCGCGTTTTTCAGCTGCAGGCGCCGCGTGCCTTTCTGCAACTGCACCTCTTCGTCGTTCGGCAGGTTGATTGCGATCGTCTTGGAGGCGGCGTTGCTGTGCCCGGCGTAGTACACAACGTCGTAGGCATTGAGGTCGGCATCCGAGCCCGGCGATTCCATCTTGTACTCGTCGGGTACCGGCAGGCCCTCCTGCAATTCCGGCAGGAAGCTTGCGAAGCGCGCCAGGTTGGCGCTCCAGTCCAGATCCTTGATCAGGACATAGGACTCGAAACCAGCACGATAGCCGAACAGCTGATCTTCATAGGTCTCGATGGCGCCGATAACGACATCGATCTCGTTATCCTTCACGTCCATCCAGTACAGGTCGCTCACCTGGTACTCGTCGCTGATCAGCGCCGCAGCCCGCAGCTTCAGGTAGTTCGCAAAGTCCTGGCTCTCCGCCAGGTCCGCCGCCTGCCGCAACAGTTCGGCCGCCGCCTTGAGCTCGTCAGCATACGCGACGTGGTAGGGGACCAGCGTGAGCGCCCCGTTCTCGTCGCGGCGAACCAGCGAATACAGCCCGGCCTTGCCCGGCAGGTAAGCGCCCTCGAATTCCTCGACCGTCATGTCGGCCGGGTAGAAATTGGCGCCGGGCGGTTTCGCGCCAACACCCTTGACGAACGGCCGGTCGCCATCGAGCCGATCCCAGGGCCCGTAGTTGATCTCCGCGAAGCGACGCTCGTCGCCAGGTTCGAGGCCATCGAGAAACTCGCGGTAATCGTCGCCATACGCCTGGCGCCAGAACAGGTCGTCCATGATGCGGGACGCCTCGATCAGAACACCGATCATCTCCCGCTGGTTAGCGGTGAGATAACTCAGGTCCGCGGTCAGCGTAAAGTCGGCATAGATTTCAGGCCGCGCCTCGCCTTCGACGAGCGGCTCGACCGTGGTTTCGGGCATGGGCTCCTCGGCGCACGCGACGAGGAAGAGGCTGGTGAGGAGTACAGTGGCTAGTCGGTACATGAGCAGAAGCCTGGCTAGTAAAGAATGGAATTATCGCATCGAACAGCGTCGACCGGGGGACCTTTCATCTCCATGGCTCGCTGCGCTGCGCTTTACTTCCGATGAAAGGTCCCCCGCTCGCCGTTCTACAGGTCGACGATTTCGATATCCTTCCAAGACAGGTCATGCCCTAGGAACTGACCGCCTACGCGGGCGAAACGGGTAGCGCCATCCGTTGCCAGGAGCGTCAGGCGGCCTGCGCCGTCCTCTGTTGCCAGATCGAGGCTACGGAGCAGCTCACGGGCTGCCGCCGCGGTCGTGCCGGCGGAATCCACGATGGCGACGCTGTCGTCGAAGACGGCAGCAAACGTCGGGCGCAGCAGCGGGAAGTGGGTGCAGCCAAGGATGACGCTGTCGGGATGCCGTGAGGCCTCGGCGAGCTCGGCGAGGTAGCGGCGCACGATGTCCTGCGCGACAGGGCCTTCGTTCCAGCCTTCCTCGGCCAGTGCAACGAGCAGCTCGCAGGCCAGTTCGTCCACCGTAGCGCCCGGATCGAGTCCGAGGATGGCTTCCCGGTAAGCGCCGAGACAGACCGTCGCCTCGGTGGCGAGCACCAGGTGCCGGCCGCCCGGCCGGGCGGCAACCGCGGCTGCGGCGCCGGGGTCGACGACACCGATCACCGGCAGCGGATGCATCGCTTCACGCAGCGCATCCAGCGCCACCGCGGACGCCGTGTTGCAGGCGACGACGAGCATCTTGATGTCATGCTGGCGCAGCAGCGCGGCGGCCTGGCAGGCGTAGCGCTCGATCGATGCCGGGCTCTTGGTGCCGTAGGGCAGGCGCGCCGTGTCGCCCAGGTAGACGAGATGCTCATGCGGCATCGCGGCCTGCAGCGCCTTCAGGACCGTCAGGCCGCCGACGCCCGAATCAAAGACCCCGATCGGGCGTGTCGCATCCGGTGCATTCATGCGCGCATTGTACTGTGGACTCGCCGCAACATTGAATACAATGCCGCCATGCAAAAACTCCTGTACGGCACTCTCGGGTTTATCGCCCTGATCCTGATCATCGGGTTGACCCTGCCGCGCTATGCGCGAGTCGAGGTCACGACCGGGATCGACGCCAACCCGGGGACCGTTTTCGCACTGATCAACGACTTTCGTCGCGTCACGCTCTGGTCGCCCTGGGTCGAGACCGATCCCAATGCAATGATCGTCTACTCGGGGCCTGCGCGCGGTGTGGGCGCGACCATGACCTGGGACGGCAGCATCATCGGCAGCGGCACCCAGGTCATCACCGAGAGTCGCCCATTCACGCATATTGCGACGACGATCAACCCGGGCGAGTCGGGCCAGGCGCAAACCTCGTTCGACCTCGAGCGAATCGCCGGTGGTACGCGGGTAACCTGGCGTTTCGAGACCGATTTCGGCTTCAACATACTGGGCCGCTTCTTCGGCCTCGCCTTTGCGGGTGTCGTTCGGCGTGACCACGAAGCCGGCCTCGTGAAGCTCGGTGAACTGGCGGAAAGCCTGCCGGGCGCCGACTTCAGCGACCTGGAGATCGAGCAGCTCGTTGTGGAGGCCGCCACAATCGCGTTCCTGCCGACGACCGCAATGCCCGAGCCGGCGGCGATGTCCGAAGCCATGGGCGACGCCTATTTCGAGATCCTGGGATTCATCGACGCGCAGGGGCTGACCGAGGCCGGCGCGCCGCTGTCGATCACGCGATCATTCAGTGGCTCGGAAGTCCTGTTCGATGCGGCAATCCCGGTGCGCGGCGTCACCGCCGACACGCCGCGCGATGGGCCCCGGGTGCAGATCGGCATGACCTATGCCGGCAACGTTATACGGGTACGTCACGTCGGTTCCTATCGGAACCTGGGCGCGACCCACAGGAAGATTGCCGCGTACCTCGCGGCGCTGGGGATAGAGAGGGCGGGGGCTGCCTGGGAGTCTTACGTGAGCGATCCGACCAGGGTGTCAGAAGACAAACTGGTGACCTACGTCTACTACCCGATCAGTTCGACTTGACGAGGAACGGCGGGACGACTTCGGCCTCCTGGCCGTCCAGCGCCGGCAAAGACTGGTCGCCGTCACTGAGCTTCAGGAGTTCGCCGTACAGCGACACGACGGACACCGCACAATCGGCCGCTTCCTGCACCGACATCTTGCGCACGGACGCGCAGATCGGGCCCTCGCCGTTCAGGGGCGTCACCCGGTGCATCTGGTGTCTGAGGTCGGAGAATGGCTGTTTTACCGAGATCGGCAATTCGTCTTCGCTTATCTCGCCGAGGTTGTCTTCGTAGGCGTTGATAAGTCTTTGTTTTATATGACCATGGCCAGCCAGCACCGAGACTGCGGCGTAAAAGCGGTCGACGTGGTACGACATTTCCACTCCAGCGTTTTTCATTATTGTTGGGCTGCTTTTTTTGGGGGAGCAGCACTTACGCTAATGAGCGACTACCTCCTGTAGTCCGCGGTCCTCTCAAACCTAGTCATCCTTAACAGACTCTTGATCTTTCATATACCTGCGCCCGTTTCTTATAACAGAGATCGCGAAGTGCACGCAAGTGGTGCATTTCCACCCTATGCCTTGCGGAATTCCACAGTCCAGCTCTCGTCGCCAAGCTCACGATCGATGCTGAACAGGGCCGCTGCCTGCCCGGTCTCCCAACCGGTCGCCAGCGTCTCCACCATGACATAATCACGGTGCACTGCGAGCGCCTTCTCGACCCCCGCGGACCCCGAAACGCCGAGCACGATCCGGTCGGAAACCTCCAGACCGGCCTGCTTGCGCGCATCCTGGACCGACCGCACGAGCTCGCGCGCCACGCCCTCGTCCAGCAGCTCGTCGCTGAGCGCCGTATCCAGTTCCACGAGGTAGCCCGCCTCCTCGGCGCAGGCGAAGCCCTCGCTGGCCTCGGTCTCCACGAGGAAATCGGCGGCGGGCAGCGGCTCGTCGAGCATCGGCAACGGATAAGGCTCACCCTGGGCGACGGCGCGCGCAATATCGGCGCCGTCGGCCTCCTGCTCGAGCCACTTGCGAATCTCGGGGATCTTCCGGCCAAGTCCCCTCTTGCCAAGCGACGGCGTATTGACCTTGATGCGATAAGTCACGTGACTCGCGTCGCGGGCAATGAACTCGATCGCCTTGACGTTGAGCTCCTCGAGCACCTGGTCCTGGTTCTGCTCGAGCGCCGCGCGCGCTTCTTCTGACGGCGCCCTCACGAGCAGCCGCGATAGCGGCTGGCGCGTTCGCACGCCTGACTGGCCGCGCGCCGCGCGGCCGAGGCCGACCACCTTCTGCACGACGCCGATCTTGAACAGCAGTTTGTCGTCCTTCCAGGCGGGATCCGCCTCGGGCCAGCTCGACATGTGGACGCTCTCGGGCGCATCCGGGTTCACGGTGCGCACCAGGTTCTGGTACACGTTTTCGGCCAGGAACGGCACGAACGGGGCCATCAGTTCGGTGACTCCCGTCAGGCATTCGTACAACGTCAGGTAGGCGACGTGTTTGTCCTCGGGGTCCGTCGACTTCCAGAACCGGCGGCGATTGCGGCGCACGTACCAGTTGCTGAGCTGATCGACGAAAGACTCGATGGCGTCGCCGGCGCGCTTGGCGTCGTAGTCGTCCATCGCTTCGGTGCAGGCCGTGATGGTCTGGTGCAACAACGCCAGCGCCCAGCGATCGATCTCCGGACGGTCCTCCACCGCAACGTGGCGGTTGAAGTCGACGTCGTCGAGCCGCGCATACAGCACGAAGAAACCGTAGGTGTTCCAGAACGTGTTGATAAACGAGCTGGCGACGTCGGCAACGATATCGACCGAGATGCGCTTCTGCACGTCCGGCGACAGGCGCGCAAGGAAGTACCAGCGCAGGGCGTCGGCGCCAACCGTGTCGAAGACATCGTAGGGATCCACGATGTTGCCCAGCGACTTGGACATCTTCTTGCCGTCCTTGTCCACGATGTGGCTCAGGCAGATGCAGTTCTTGTACGCCACGCTGTCCGAGACGAGCGTCGCGATCGCATGCAGAGTGTAGAACCAGCCGCGCGTCTGGTCGATGGCCTCGCAAATGAAATCAGCCGGGAAGTGCTTGTCGAACTTGTCCTGGTTTGCAAACGGGTAGTGCCACTGCGCGTAGGACATGGCCCCCGAGTCGAACCAGCAGTCGATGACCTCGGGCACGCGCCGCCAGGTCTTGCCGTCTTTCTCGAACGTGATGTCGTCCACGGCGGGTCGGTGCAGGTCGAGGTCGGAGAGGTCTTTGCCTGCGAGTTCGCTCAACTCCTCTACCGAACCAATACAAACATAGTCACCTTGTCCGTCCGTCCAAACCGGGAGAGGGGTTCCCCAAAACCGCTCGCGCGACAGCGCCCAGTCGATGTTGTTCTCCAGCCAGTTGCCGAAGCGCCCCTCTTTGATGTGCTCGGGCACCCATTTGATCGTGTTGTTGAGCTCGACCATGCGCTCGCGAAACTGTGACGTGCGGATGTACCAGGCGTTCTTGGCGTAGTAGATGATCGGGTCCTTGGTGCGCCAGCCGAACGGGTAGCTGTGGGTGATGCGCTCGGACCGGAACATCAGCCCGCGGTCCTTGAGAATCCGGATCAGCGGCTTGTCGGCGTCCTTGAAGAACATGCCCTTGACGGGCTCGACTTCGTCCAGGAAGTTGCCGTCGAGCCCGACGCCGTGCACGACGGGCAATCCGTGCTCCTGGCCGAACAGGAGGTCGTCGACGCCGTAGGCCGGCGCCGTGTGGACGATGCCGGTGCCGCTCTCGGTGCTGACGAAGTCGGCCGCATAGACCTGGAACGTCGCATCGGAATCGACGTCGAGGTAGTCGAACAGGCGCTCGTAGCGTGTGCCGACCAGTTCGGCGCCCTTGACCGTCTTCGTGACGGTGTGCTCGAGATCGCGCATGACCTCTTCGCGCAGCGCCTCGGCGAGGATCAGCGTCTCACCCTCTACTTGGCAATAGCTGTAGTCGATGTCCGCACCCACGGCCAGCGCCAGGTTCGACGGCAGCGTCCACGGCGTCGTCGTCCAGACCAGTATCGAGGTGTTCTCTTCGCCTTCGACCCTGAAGCGCACCGTGATCGAAGGATCCTCGGTGTCCTGGTAACCCTGCGCGAGCTCGTGCGACGACAGCGTCGCGCCGATGCGCGGGTCGTAGGGGACAACCTTGTAGCCGCGGTAAACGAGGTCCTTGTCCCAGATTTCCTTCAACAGCCACCAGACCGACTCGATAAAGGAGTTGTTGAGCGTGTAATAGGCTTCGTCCAGGTTGACCCAGAAGCCCATGCGCTCGGTCATGCGCTCCCAGTCGTTGATGTAGGTCATGACCGATTCGCGACACAGGCGCGTGAACTCGGCGATACCGACTTTCTGCTCGATCTCGTCCTTGTCGTAACTCTCGATCAGCCCCTCGTTCTTGAGGTGCTTCTCGACCTCGTGCTCCACGGGCAGGCCGTGGGTGTCCCAGCCGGCCTTGCGCGGCACGTGGTAGCCGCGCATGGTCTTGTAGCGCGGGAAGGCATCCTTGAAGCTGCGGGCGAGCACGTGGTGGATGCCGGGCTTGCCGTTCGCCGTCGGCGGACCCTCGTTGAAGCTGAACTGCGGGCCGCCCTCGCTTTGTTGCAGCGTCTTCGCGAACGTGTCGTGCTCGCGCCAGAACTCCAGCACGTCTTCCTCGAGAGCCGGCCCGTTGTAACGCGTGGATACTTCCTTGAATGGCAAGTTCAGCCTCCCATCGCGCGCATGGCGCGCTCCTACCAAAAAATAAAGCCCCGGGCGCAATCTGCGCCCGGGGCGATGAATTCACATCACGGTACCACCCGGTTTCACGACGGCCTCGCGGCGGTCGCCTCCTGGGTCCTGCGACCCGACGCCCGTCTCGTGGGCCAGCCGGCTGCGCCTACTCGCGGGCTTTCGGGCAGCGACTCCGGGGTGATATTCGGCGGATTCCGGCCCGGGGCTCGCACCCTCCCCCGGTCGCTGTGGCCTGAATGGCCCGCCTGTTCGTCCCCATCGACGTCTTGCCCCGGAAATTAGCCGCAAGTGGCCGAAAAGACAAGCAAAAAGTCGAGAATGCGCCCTTAAGTCTGCTGGTTATATGCCGATAACCATGCCATAGCGACTATAAGTAGCCTCGAGATGTTCGCAAAAAGGACTGCCGCGACAGCTGCCTCATGAGCACGACCCCCGATCATGTACTGTCGGCCGAACCCGTTGGCGTCCAGGCCACTCGCGGCCACATGGCGATGATCGTCACCGGAGACGGCTCGATCGAGCAGCTGCTGCAGTCCGACGAGACCGGCCTCAACCCGGGCAATATCGACGACCTCTGGCCGACTGCCACCACGGCCCGCATTCGACAGAACCTGCGGCGCGCGCTGCGCAGCCGCGAGTATTTCGCCGAAGAGATACCCGGGCAGGAACCTGCGCCGAGCAGCGAGTTCATCTATGTCGCCCAGGGCCGCAACAAGGTTCTGCTGATCGTTCGGGATGCCTCGCAGCCGGCGGGCGCGCTCTCGCGCATGCAGCAGCTGGCCTATGTCGATGACGTGACGGACCTGCCGAACCGGGAGTTCCTCCTCGACGAACTCGCCGATATCGTCGATCAACAGTGCCTCAAGGAACAGCGCGCCGCGGTGATCTTCATCCATATTGACGAGATCGAGGAGCAGCGCGGTGCCTTCGGACACGGCCAGTTGCACAGTATCCTCCGCGAGCTGGGCTCGCGCCTCACAGCCGAGCTGCGCGGCCCGAACGCGGCCGATGAGACCGACCCGGAGCGGCGCTCGATTGTTGCAAGGATCGACTATCGCCAGTTCGCGGTCGTCCTGCCAAGCATCCACGGCGGAGAAGACGCCGAGGCCGTAACCGCGCGACTGACGGCCAGGCTGCAGGAGCCCGTGTACGTCAACGGCAACGCGGTCAAGGTGCGCGCCTGCGCCGGCATTGCCCTGTTGCCCCAGGATGGCAAGGACGTCAAAACGCTTTGCGAGCACGCGTCGGCCGCAATGGAAGACGCGCGAACGGGTCGCAGCAGTTCTGTCGTGTTTCACAGCGGCACGGTGAGGCTACGCTCTCTGCAGCGCCAGGATCTCGAATTCGAACTCAGGGCGGCGCTCGAACGCGAGGAATTCACGCTCAACTTCCTGCCGGTCGTCGACGCGGCCAGCGGTCGGGTAACGGCTGTCGAGGCATTGCTCCGCTGGCCGGAGTCCCTGGTGGCGAACCAGTCGACGAGAAAGGTCATACTGCTCGCCGAGCGGACCGGCCTGATACTGCCGATCGGGGACTGGGTGCTGGGCACCTGCTGTCAGCAGCTCAGGACCTGGCGCGACGCCGGCTTCGACGATCTGCGCCTGTCGGTCAATCTCTCCCTGCAGGAATTCGCGCGTGCCGACCTCGCGGAGCGCATCGCCGGCGCTCTCGACGCGAGCGGCCTCGCGCCGGACTGTATCGATACCGAATTCACGGAGAAGACCCTGTGCCGGGACGCGGTCTCGGGATTCGAGGTGTGCAACATGCTGCGGTCCCTCGGCGTCGGCCTCGTCGTGGATGACTATGGCCTGGGACCATCTTCGATCGCCGAGCTTACGCAAAGCGGCGTGGACGGGATCAAGGTCGATAACACGCTGGTCGCGCAGATCGGCAGCAACCCACGCGGCAAGGCGGCTTGCCATGCGGCAATCTCGCTGGCGCACGCCCTCGACCTGACAGCGATCGCCGAAGGCGTCGAGACCGAGGAGCAGACTGAGGTCTTGACGGGGCTTGGCGCCGACAGGCTGCAGGGCTTCCACTTTTGCCAGCCGCTCGAGGCTGGCGAGGTTGTTGCCTTCCTGGAGAGCCGTAATGCCTGATACCGGCCACAAGTCGCTGAGCATCCTGCCGGATGACGGGCTCGATCTGACACGATCGATCCGCAAGCTGTCGATACCGACGGCGCCGGCCAACGATCTCGACGACGCGGTCGCCGGCACGGCGCTCCTGGTCTGCAGGGACAGCGACTCTAAAAAATGGGGTCCCCGGTGGCTGAGTCGGCATGGCCTGAACGCCACCATACTGCCCGACGCGGACGATCCGCTGGCGGCGGCGCGCAGCAAGAGGCCCGACGTGATCATCGTCGACTCCGCGCTGCGGGCGGCTGGCGGAGAGCCCGTCTACCAAAGCCTGCTGGATGCCGCCGACCTCGACGCGCCCGTCGTCGTCATGTGCGCGACCGCGCGCGAACTGCCGACGGTGTTGCGGGCGAAACCGTTCGACGTCATTCGCAAGCCCTTCGAGTGGGAGCTGATTGCGCGGCGTGCCGAGTACGCCGCGCGGCTGTCGGTATTGCAGAGAAGGTTCGCCGAGAGCCGGGAATCGCTGCGCAAAGCGGTCGACATTGCCGACGCTGCCCGCGAACGGCTGCGCAGCCGGGAGTCCTTCGAACCGGTGACGGGGCTACCGAACCGGAAGAAGTTCGTCGATCTGCTGAAACGCGGCATGGCCGCCGTCGATCGTGACCGGAACCAGCTAGCCGTCATAGTGATCGGCTTCTCCCGTTTCCGGCTCGTGATCGAGGCCATGGGCCAGGAACGCGCCGACCTCATGCTCACCCAGGTTGGCAACATGCTCGCCGACATCGTGAGCGATGCCGGCGCGGCGCCGGCGACGCCGACCGGCATGCGGACGGCGGCGGTCGCCAGCATCGACCAGTCTCGCTTCGCCGTCATGATCACGGCGTCGCGCGAATCCGACCCGGTGGACAGCATGTTGCAGCGACTGTTGAGCGAGCTGGCTCGGCCCATCCAGGCGGATGGCCAGACGGTCTCCCTGTCCGCCTGTCTCGGGGTCGCCATCTACCCCCACGATGCGGACGACGCCGACAGCCTGCTGCAGCGCGCCGACAATGCGATGCGAGATGCACAATCGCGGGGCGGCGGCTTCAAGTACTACTGCGCGGAGACGGACGCGGCCGCCGCGCGCAAGCTGATGCTCGAGAACATGCTGCACGAGGCCGTGGATCGCAATGAGCTCACTCTCGCCTACCAGCCCATTACCGACGTCGGCCTGGGCCGGGTTATCGCCGCCGAGGCGCTGCTGCGCTGGAAGCAGCCCGACGGTACCCTTATTTCCCCGGGCGAATTCGTGCCGGTGGCCGAGGAGTCGGGGCTCATGATTCGCATCGGCGAGTTCGTCCTGGACGAAGCCTGCAAGCAGATGCTGGCCTGGCACGAGGCGGGCATTCTGCTGCCCACCATCTGCGTCAATGTGTCCAAGGTGCAGCTCATGAGCGGCGACTTCGTGGCAACGGTCAAGCGCATCATCAACAAACATCAAATCGACCCCGCCTCCGTCGAACTCGAGATCAGCGAGCGCGGCGTGCTATCCGGCAACCACGAGGTGATCAGCCAGCTGCATGACCTCAAGGGCTTTGGCGTCAGGCTGTCGGTCGACGATTTCGGCACCGGTGACTCGGCCATCGCCTACCTCAAGGAACTGCCGATCGACGTACTGAAGATCGATCGCTCCTATGTTGCCGGCCTGGCCAGCAATGAGAAAGACAGCGCACTCGTGTCTGCAATGATCGCCCTCGGCCAGCGCCTCGGCCTGGCCGTCGTTGCCGAAGGCGTCGAAACGCCCGACCAGTTGGCCGCGCTGCGCAACCTCGAGTGTGACGCCTTCCAGGGCTTCCTCATCTCCGAGCCCGTGCCGGGCCACGCGTTCAGCTCGCTGCTCAGCACGCCCCCGAACAGCACGGACTAGCCGGAATTTGACACGCACGTTATGTGACCCGCGTCACATTTTCCCGGCCACCCCCCCTTAAAGCCATCAACGCGGCGCAAGCCGTAATGCGAGTTAATACGTCCCCTAAGCGATGGGAGGGGCGGACCTTGCGAAACAAGTCCGGAATCATTACAAGATCGAATGCAGGCGCAATACTCGCGCTGTGCGCCATTCTCTTTTTACCGTTATCGATGGCGTCTGCGGGCAAGAACGGCAGTCACCCGATGCGGTTCGACCACCTGGCGCTCGACCAGGGGCTTTCGCAGAGCAACATACTCAGCATCCTGCAGGATTCGGAAGGCTACATGTGGTTCGGCACGGAGAACGGCCTGAACCGCTACAACGGCTACGAGTTCGATCACTTCAAGCGCGAGCGCGGCAATCCCGACGCGCTGGCCAACGACTTCATTTTCGACGTCGCCGAAGACGCCGACGGCAATCTCTGGATCGCCACCAATGGCGGCGGTCTCGCCATGCTCGACCGCGAGTCCGGCGCATTCGTCAGCTACCGTCACGACGCCAACGATGCCGGCAGCATCGGTTCCAACGTCGTACGCAGGGTGCTCGTCGACGAGGATGGCAGCATCTGGGCGGGGACGCGCGGCGCGGGTCTCAGCCGCCTGGACCGCGATTCGGGCCGTTTCGACCACCATCGCTTCGAGACCGAGGCAGGCCCCGACAATATCTTCGTACTGGCCAAAGCCGCAGACGGCGTGCTGTGGGTCGGCGGCGACCACGGGCTCAGCCGGTTCGACACGACCAGCGGCGAATCGCTTACCTGGTCGCACGACGCAGACAATCCGGGCTCACTCAGCAAGCACAGCGTACGCGCGCTGCTCGAGGACGCCGACGGGACGCTGTGGGTAGGCACCTACGGCGGCGGCCTGCACCGCTACGACGTTGAGACCCGGTCGTTCGAGCGCTTCACCCACGACGCCGACGACGAGTCCTCGATTTCCGGCGACCGGGTGACCGCAATCTTCGAAGACAGCGCCGGCCGCCTGTGGGCGGGAACGACGACGGGCCTGAACCTCGTCGATCGCGACTCGGGTCATTTCGTTCGTTACTACAACGAGGATACCGACCCGTCCAGCCTGGCTGACAACTCGATCACCGTAATCTACGAAGACCGCGCCGGCGTCCTCTGGGTCGGCACCAAGATGCGCGGCCTCAGCAAGTGGAATTCACGCACCTGGTCTTACGGACTCGAGCCGGCGAGGGAGATCACGACGAGCGGTGAGGCCCAGCCCAACGTCACGTCGTTCGTTCAGGACGACGCCGGCTTGCTCTGGATCGGCACCTTCGGCGAGGGCCTCAATGCCGTGGATCGTGACACCGGCAAAGTGACCCATTACCGCCACGAGGACGGCAACGACCAGTCGATTGCCGACGACCGCGTCATGAGCCTGCTACGCGACCGCAACGGCATGATCTGGGTCGGCACGATGGGCCGCGGCATCAGCCGGCTCGATCCCGAGACCGGCAAGTTCGACCATTTCCGCAGCCAGCCCGACGACGCCGCGACGCTGAGCGCGAACGGCATTATGGCGATGTACGAGGACTCGGCCGGTCACGTCTGGGTCGGCACCTTCGGTGGCGGCATCAGCCGTTTCGACCGCGCCACGAATTCGTTTACCCGTATTGCCGGCGGCCAGGACCAACCTGGCTCGCTGAGCAGCAACCGAGTGACCAGTTTCGTCGAAGACCGGAATGGCAACATGTGGGTCGGCACGGACTCCGGCGGCCTGAACCTCATCGATGCCACCAGCGGGAAGATCACCGCCTTCCGGCACGATCCGAGCGATCCACGCTCGCTTGCCGACGACACAATCTATTCACTGAATGTCGATGCCGACGGTGACGTCTGGGTCGGCACGCGCGGCGGCGGTGTCGATCGCATCGTGGGCAATTCGAAGCGGCCGGACAGCATCACCTTCGCCAACATTTCCCAGGCGGACGGGCTCGCGAACGACGTGGTTTACGGCGTTCACTTCGACGTCAACGGCCACGCCTGGATGAGCACGAATTACGGCATCAGCAAATTCGACCCGGCCAGCGGCGAGTTCCGCAACCTGCACCGCAGGGACGGCCTGCAGTCGGAGGAGTTCAATTTCGGCGCTCACTATCAAAGTACCGCCGGCGAACTGTTCTTCGGCGGCCACAATGGCTTCAACGCGTTCCACCCGGACAAGGTCCAGGTGAACCTCGTGGTGCCGCCAGTCGTCATGACAGGGTCGTACGACATGAACGACCCGACCAAGGCCGACCTGCCCGTTGACGACATCGACGGCGTCGAGCTGGGTTACAAGGACGACGTCATCTCGTTCGAGTTTGCGGCCCTCGATTACGCGGTGCCGGAACAGAACAGCTACATGTACAAGCTCGAGGGTTTTGACAGGGACTGGATCGACCTTGGTAACGAGCGCCGGGTGACCTACACCGATCTCGATGCCGGCAGCTACCTGCTGCGCGTCAAGGCCGCGAACAGCGACGGCACCTGGAACGAGGCCGGTTTCGCGCTGCCCGTCACCGTGGCGGCAGCACCCTGGGCCACGTGGTGGGCCTACACGGGCTACCTGGCCATGATCGTGCAGGCCGGGCTGTTCCTGTGGCTCGCCCACAAGCGCAAGCTCCGCCGTGAGGAAGAGTACAGCAACCGGCTCGAGCAGGAGGTCGATGCGCGCACCGAGCAGCTCGTCGATCGTAATCAGCAGCTCAAGGTTTTGAACGAGGCGCTGCAGGAAAGCAGCCTTTCCGACCCGCTGACGGGGCTGCGCAATCGCCGCTTCGTCTTCGAGGAGGTCTCGCGCGACCTCGACGTGGTGCGTCGTCGCATGACTGACCAGGTCCAGGGTATCGACCAGAGCGACACCAACGACCTCGTGTTCATGATGATCGACCTCGATAATTTCAAGCCGATCAACGACACCTACGGCCACGCGGCCGGTGACCAGATGCTGCTGCAGGTCCGCGACGTGCTGCTCGATACCTGTCGCCGTTCGGATTTCGTCATACGCTGGGGTGGCGACGAGTTCCTCGTCATTGCCAAGCAGGCCCGACCGATGGAGTCGGAGGCGCTCGCCGAGCGTATCCGCACAAGGATCGCGGCAACGAGCTTCACCGTTGGGGAAGGTCAAGTCGCCAGTACCACGTGCTCGATCGGCTTCGCCGCCTTCCCGCTGTTCAAGGCCAATATCGACGAGTCGAGCATCGACCAGATCATCTGCCTTGCCGACGGCCTGATGTACGAGGCCAAGAAGCAGCGCGACGCCTGGGCCGGCATGTTCAGCCCGACCGAAGCGTCCACGAGCTACGTCATCGAAGATGGCGAGCTGGAACCCACATCACTGCTGTTCCGCGCCAAGCGCGCAGGCAAGCTCTCGCTCCACGAAACCACCACGGACCTGCATTCGGCCCGTATTCTCGCATCGAGGCATAAGTAGCCATGAAGAAGATCACTTCAACAATCGCCATTAGCGCCGTTATCGGCGCCGCGGCGTTCGTCCTGCAAACGAACGACCGTACGACCCCCTGGCCGATCAGTGCCTCCGATGCACCGGCCCAGGATTCCGTCATCGTGAACCGCGACGTTGCAGGCGAGCGCGATTCACTCCCGGCCATGGCCGGTACGGACATCGAGACCGAGGTTTTGGCTAACGATCTATACATGGCTGACGCCGTCGCCAGTCATTACGCGGACTACCCGGAATCAGCCGACGCGCGTCGCGCAGCGGCAGAGCACCCGCAGGCTGAGGAGGCGAAACAGCCGACCCGTGCGACCGCCATGTCCAAGATGAGCGGTGAAGTCGCGGCGCTCGCAATGGCCGGCGGTGACGGCCTGACCGAGATTATCGTCTCGTACGCCGACTACCCCGCGCTGTTCGAGGACGGGCGCGTCGAGAGCCTCGGCGGTGAGGTTGTACGCCGCTATGAGGTGCTCGAGCAGCTCGCGGTTCGCATTCCGGCCGACGCGCTGATCGACCTGGCCGTCGAGGAGTCGGTCAATCGCCTGTCGCTCGACGACGCGGTCCAGGTCACGTCGGCTTCCGCAAAGAAAGCAGCAGGGCTACCTAACTCTACGTCGCCGAACCGATTCTTCAAGGGCCAGTCAGTAGGCATCGCCGTCGTCGATACCGGCGTCTCGCAGCACACCGACCTCGGCGCGAACTTTCACCAGTACAGCTTCCTGGGCGGCGCTTATCCGAAGCTCAAGGAAACCGTTAGCCAGGCCGACCTGGATCGCGGCGACGGCTATGGCCATGGCACGCACGTAGCCGGCATCATTGCGGGCAACGGCAACGGATCGTCCGGGGCGCACGCTGGACCGGCTACGGGCGCAAACCTGCTGTCGCTGCAGGTACTCGACA
>JASJCH010000083.1 GCA_030066075.1 Woeseiaceae bacterium | reverse complement strand
ATAGCCGATTCGGCCAGTGGCACGGCACCGGTCAATGCGCCGGTATTCTCGATCTGTTCCAGACGAGTGTGTTCAAATAGGGAACCGTTCCGCCCGTCGCCGGTCCAGTAACCCTATGACCAAGATCAGAATATTTGCCGCGCTGGCCGCAGCCATCGCGACCGCGCCGGCTGTTGCCGAGGATTCGGCCTGGACCGCGACGCTGGAACGCATTTCCTCGGGCGTCGTTTCGATTCGCGTCGACAGCACGCGGGCTTTCGACACCGAGTGGAATTCGTCAAGCCAGGCGACCGGCTTCGTGGTCGACGCCGAGCGTGGCCTGATACTGACCAATCGCCACGTCGTGACGCCGGGCCCCGTCGTGGCCGAGGCCGTGTTTCGCAACAACGAGGAAGTGCGGCTCACGCCGGTGTACCGCGACCCCGTGCACGACTTCGGTTTCTTTCGCTACGACCCGTCCGAGCTGCATTACATAGAGCCGGCGGAACTCCCGCTGGTGCCCGATGGCGCCGGTATCGGTCGCGAGATTCGCGTCATCGGTAACGACGCCGGCGAGCAGCTCTCGATCCTGGCCGGCACGATCGCGCGCCTCGATCGCAAGGCGCCGGAATACGGCCGTGGCAAGTACAACGACTTCAATACCTTCTACCTGCAGGCGGCTTCGGGCACGTCGGGCGGCTCCTCGGGCTCTCCGGTCGTGAACATCGACGGCGAGGTGGTGGCGCTGAACGCCGGCGCCAACAATTCGGCGGCCAGCAGCTTTTTCCTGCCGCTTGATCGCATTCACCGCGCGCTGGAACTGATACAGGACGGCGAGCTGGTGAGCCGCGGCACGCTGCAGACCACATTCGAGCTCAAGGCTTATGACGAACTGCAGCGCCTGGGCCTCACCGAGGATTCCGAGCGCGAGGCGCGCACGGCGAGCCCGGAGCATACGGGCATGCTGGTCGTCGATCGGGTCATTCCCGACTCGCCCGCAGCCGGCCAGCTGGCGCCGGGCGACATCCTGGTCCGCGTCAACGGCGAACTCGTTACTGAGTTTGTCCCCCTGGCCGCGATCCTCGATGACAACGTCGGCGAGACCATCGACATCGAGGTGGAGCGCGGCGGTCGTGCAATCACCGCGAGCGTGGAGGTGACGGACCTGCACGCGATCACGCCGAGCGAGTTCCTCGAGTTTGGCGACGCCATCGTCAATAACCTCTCCTACCAGCAGGCGCGCCACTACAACCGATCCCCGACCGGGGTCTACGTGGCCAACCCGGGTTACCTGTTGTCCAAGGCGGCGATACCGCGCGGCGCGGTCATTACAGAATTCGGCGGCGAGCCGATTGAGAACATCGACGACTTCGAAGCCGCACTGGCGACGCTGGCCGACGGCGAGCGCGAGCAGCTGCGTTACGTCACTATGGACAACCCGCAGAACAGCATCGTGCGTTCGCTCGAGATGGACCGCGTCTGGTTCCCGACGCGGCGCTGCGCCCGCGACGACGCAACGGGCGTCTGGCCGTGCCGCGACCTGGCCGACGGTCCCGAGCCGTCGCCGCCCAAGGTCGGCCATACCGAGCTCAAGGAATACTCCGACCCGCGGGTCAAGGCGATTGCGCCGTCGCTCGTCGTAGTGACCTTTGACCTGCCGTACACGCTGTCTGGCGTTGCCGAGCGGCACTACTACGGCACGGGGCTGATCGTCGACAAGGAGCGCGGCCTCGTCGTCGTCGACCGCAACACGGTGCCGCTCGCGATTGGCGATGTGACCGTGACCTTCGCCGGGTCCCTCGAGGTCAAGGCGCGCATCGAGCAGCTACACCCGTTGCACAACCTGGCAATGATTTCCTACGACCCGTCACTGATCAACGACACGGCGGTCGAAGCCGCGCGCTTCAACGCTGAGCCGCTGGAGTCCGGAGACGACGTGTGGGTCGTCGGCATCCGCGGCGATCACCAGCTCGCGCATCAACGCAGCACGGTGTCGCAGGTCGGTCCGCTGACGTTGCCGCTGTCGCGCACGCTGCGCTTTCGCGACTCCAATCTCGAGGCCATAAGCCTGGTTAATGCGCCGACCGAATACGACGGTGTGCTCGTGGACAAGCGCGGCCGGGTCACGGCCATGTGGTCGAGCTTCGCGGTGCAGTCCGGCGGCGAGAGCACGCAGGTCAACCGCGGCGTGGGCGCCGACCTCGTCATGGAGTTCGTCGAGACCGTCCGCGAGGGGCGTCCGTTTTACTCGCTCGAGGCCGAGTTCGTGTACTCGCCGCTGTTCGCCGCGCGCAACATGGGCGTGGACGAGGAGTGGCTCGAGCGCCTCGAAGCCGACAATCCGGTCAACCGCCGTGCCCTGAGCATCACGCGACTCGTGGCCGGCACCGACGCGGCGCGCAAGCTGCGCAACGGCGACATGGTCCTCGCGGTGGACGGGCAGGTGGTCACGACGTTCCGCGCGCTCGAAAAAGCCGTCCAGAAACCGAGCGTCATGGTGACTGTATGGCGCAACGGCGAGGCGCGCGATATCGAAATCGAGACCGCTGCACTGGACGGCCGCGGTATCGACAGAGCAGTATCGTGGGCAGGCGCGCTGATACAGGACCCGCACCGGCCGATGGCCGCGCAGCGCGGCATCGATCCTTACGGTGTGTATGTCGCCTTCTACAGCTACGGATCGCCCGCGACGCGGTACGGGCTGTGGGCGGGCCGCCGCGTTATCGAGGTCGATGAGACCCCGACACCCGACCTGGAGACGTTTGTCCAGGTGGTAGCGGCGAAGCAGGATCGCGAATCGGTACGCCTGAAAACCGTCACGTGGAACGATGTCGTTGAAGTCATTACGCTCAAACTGGACAACCAGTACTGGCCGGCCTACGAGCTCCGGCGCACCGACGATGGCTGGCGTCGCACGTATATCGGCTCCTAGCCTCTCGCTGGCTGCGTTGCTGTGCCTGCTCGTGGCGGCAGGGCCGGCCGTCGCCCAATCGCTGTACAAATACCGCGGCGCTGACGGCGAGTGGATTTACGCCGACCGTCCGCCCGACGAGGAGACGCTGGTCGAGGTTCGCGAACTCGAAGGTGGCGACAAGGCCGAGGTCGGTATCGAGGTCACCTACGAATTCCGGGGTCGCACGGTCGAGATCGTCGCCAGCAATCCGTCCTACGTTCCCATCGAGTTGACGCTCGACTTCACCGCTATCCGCGGACTCGAGTTTCCCGACCCGGATGCCGAATTGCGCTGGATCGTGCAGCCTCGCAGCGTCACGCCCCTGATGGCGCTGGACCTGCTCGAGAACGCGACACGGCCGTTCCTGGAGTTCGAGTACCGCTACCTCGCCGGCGACCCGAGCGCGCGGCACGAGCCGCAGCAGCCGTACCGGGCGCCATTTGCCGCTTCGACCAATCACCCGATAACGCAGGCATATCCGCAGGTGGTGACGCACATTACGCGCGACAGCCAGTATGCGGTGGACATTGCCATGCCCATCGGCACGGACATCATGGCTGCGCGCGAGGGCGTCGTCTTCGACGTGGCCGCGAGCAACTTCAGCGGCGGCCTCGATCCGGCGCGACACGGGCCGAACGCCAACGTCGTACGCATCCTGCATGACGACGGCACCTATGCGATCTACGCGCATCTCAACACCAACTCGATCAGGGTGCGGCCGGGTGACCGCGTGCGACGCGGCCAGTACATCGCTGACTCCGGCAACACGGGCTTCTCGACCGGCCCGCACCTGCACTTCGCCGTGGTTCGCAACGTGGGCATGCGCATCGAGTCGGTGCCGGTAACCTTCGCCGGCAGCAATACCGAGAGAGTCGTCCCGTCGACGGGCGTGGAACTGACCGCGTACTGAGACCGATTTCTGTTCCCGCTCCCGTCTGACCATATACAACAGACGGGAGAACACCATGAACAGAAAGAACACGCTTGTAACCACGGCGCTGGCGACGGCGATTGGCCTTTGCATCGGCGGCAGCGCGACTGCCACGGAACCCTGCGGTGACTTCGGCGAGTGCAAAGTGCTCGTCGAGATCAACTCGTCAGACGGCGACATCGGTTTTCATTTCCTGATGGACGGCGACAATCTTCGGCGCGCTTACCTCTTCAATCCGGACCGCCGCAAAATCTTCGCGTACACGACGCGCCGCGAACTGCGTGAGCAGTTCCTGACCGAGACGTTCGCAGAAAGCGCCGAGCCGCTGTGCTTCGATCCGACGACCGACGACGAAGAAGACAACGACGACGAGGATTTCGTCACGTTGACCGAGTTCCTCGATCGCTGGGAAGCGGGCACCTACAAGTTCTTCGGTATCGGCGATGACTGGGAGCTGTCCTACGGCGCGTCCGAGCTGACTTTCAATCTGCCTGCCGCACCGGTGGAGCTCGACCTCGAGTTCGAGATCGAGGACGGCGAGCTCGAGGCGGACATTACGTGGATGCCGGGCGACGATCTCGGCGAATGCTCGGAAGGTATGGACCTGCTGCCGACACCTCCCGGCGAAGTTCCCGTAGCGGCCTGGGAGGTCGTACTCGAGCCGGACCTCGAAGACGGTGATCCCAACGGTCAGATGGTCTACACCGTGCGCATCCCGGGCGACGCCTACGACGAGATTGACGAAGACGGGAACAAGGTCTTTGATCTCGAGGTCCCGGACGACTACCTCGAGACGTTGCCCGCGAACACGCCGGTCAAAGTCGAGGTCGGTGCGATTGGCGTCGACGACAATGCGACGTTCACCGAAGAAGACGAGTACTGTGTTAACGACACGGATCCCGAGGATGCGGACGAAGACGGATTGAACGGCTGCGGCTTCGAGGTTGACGATGACGACTAGGCACAGCCTGCTGATGTTGATCCCCCTCGGTGCGGGACTGCTCGTGGTGGGCAGTCTCGCCACCGATCCGCCGGGCGTCGAGCGACGCCCGGCGCCCTTGTCGCCATTGCCCGAGGTCGCGATGCCGATCGTCGAAGCGCCGACGATCGATGTGCGAGCGGCGGTCGACTCTATCGAGGCCGAACCGATCAGGGCCGCCTTTCTAGAGACCGTGATCTCCCAGGGTGCGGTGGCTGACAAGAAAGCAGCCATCCGGGAGCTGGACCGGCTCTCCGACGACGACGCTACCGCCATCCTCAGCCTCGCCCTCACCGATGACGACCCACGAGTGCGCCGCGCCGCCGCTGCGGGACTGGCGCGCATCGGTAGTGACACTGCGCACGCCGCCCTGGCGAGCGGTATGCACGATCGCGATCCGGCCAGGCGCGCCGAGGCGGTCGACTATCTCGCAATGGCTGGCGGCTATTCCGCGGTTGATTACCTCGACCTGGCCCTTCGGGACGGGGATGCGCGGGTCAGGGCAACCGCGATCGAGGCGCTCGGCGACATTGGCGACAGCCGGGCAGTCAACATAATCGGGTCCGCTCTGCGCGATTCGGATCCCGAGGTGCGGGAAAGGGCCGCGGACATGCTGGATCAGCTCAGCGACGAGGCGCTGTTCCACGCCGTTTATCCGCCCCAATAACGGTCGGCAGGCTGGCGGCGTACAATGATAACGACCGATTTCCTGCGCACTGACCGTCTAATCGTACGGGCAGGAAGAGAAAGGCCATGCCGGTATATCTGGACGACAAGAGGCTCGCACGGCAACTGCTTGCCGGCGATGCCCGTGCCTTTGATCAGTTTTTCGACGATAACTTCGCGAGACTGTATCGATTTGCGATGGCGCGCCTGTCGGACGACCCGGAGGGCGCCCGGGACGTCGTGCAGACGGCGATGACGCGGGCGCTGCGGAAGATGCACACCTACCGGGCAGAATCGGCCATGTTCACCTGGCTGTGCGCGATCTGCAGGAACGAGATCAGTGACTGGCTGTCCCGGCAGGGGCGTTACAAGGACCATATCGTCCTCGTCGAGGACGTCCCCGAGGTCCAGGCCGCCATCGACTCGATCCAGGCCCCGGCAGCGGATAGCCCGGAACGCTATTACCAGCGTGTCGAGGCGCTGCGGCTCATCCAGGTTGCGCTGGATCGGCTGCCAGCCAGGTATGGCGACGTGCTGGAGTGGAAGTACGTGGAGGGCCACTCGGTCAAGGAAATTGCGGCAAGGCTGAATATTGGCACGGAAGCCACGCAGTCATTGCTGGCCAGGGCAAAGCGTGCGTTCGCCGACGTCTACCGGACGTTGACGAAGGCCCTCGGCCCGGAAAACGGATGGGTGGAATCATGAACGAAACGAGCGACAACAGAACAGCGCCGTCGCGAGACGCTGTCGAAGCGCTGCTCGAACAGGCAGCGCCGCGGCCCGCGCCACCCGATGGCGTTGAGCAGGAGATTCGTGCGGCCGTGCACGAAGAATGGCAATCCGTCACGGGCCAGCGCCGGCGTCGACGCCTGGCCGCAGGACTTGCGATGGCGGCAACGGTGACTCTCGTGCTCGCCGCCTCGCTTGCGGGTTTGCGCCAACAGGCCGTGTCGCCGGTCGAGGTCGCATCGATCGATCGGAGTACCGGGACCTTGTACTTCCAGGGCCGCTCGTCCGGCATCCTCGAACCTGTCGACACGACGTCGATCGTTTCGGGACAAATGCTCACGACGGGCAAGAACTCCGCTGCGGGACTCGACTGGCTTGGAGGCGGGTCACTGCGCGTCGATGCCGATACGCGCGTGGAGTTCGTCGCCACCAACGAGGTATTCCTGCACTCGGGAAGGGTCTATTTTGATTCGTCCGGCGCCGGCAACGAAAGCAACCTGTCGATCCGGACCGAGCACGGCGTCGTCACACACGTCGGCACGCAGTACCTGACCGAATCGACCGCTGCGAGCCTGACCGTCAGCGTCCGCGAGGGCGAGGTGAATATTGACGGCGCTTTCCACGACCAGTCGGTTCGTGCAGGTCAGCGCATGCAGATGACGGGCAGTGCCCGACCGCTGCTGACGAGCACGTCGGGTATCGGCGCCGAGTGGCAGTGGATTGAAGCGGTGTCACCGGCTATCAGCGTCGACGGGATGTCGGTATTCGATTTTCTGCACTGGGTAGGGCGCGAGACCGGCCACGATATTCGTTTCGAGTCGGACTCGGCGGCAGCGCTGGCGCGCGGCACGTTGCTCAAGGGGTCGGTCAATGCCGCGCCGCGCGCGGAACTGCGGCTGCGCATGATGACGGTCGACCTCGATGCGCGATTCGATGAGGAGGGTCGCGCGATTGTCGTAACCGACTGATCCGGGGGATAACAGTTCAGGGTGCGCATACTACTGGTTTTGTTGTTGCTTCCAATCGCGGCCTGGGCCCAGGACGACCCCGCTCAGCCCCTCGCCGGGCGTCCGGTTGTCGAGGTGATCGAGGAGTTTCGCGATAGCGGGCTGAACCTTGCGTACAGCACCAACCTGGTCTCGGAGGAACTGGTCATCCTGGCGGAACCGTCGGCTGCGGGCCCGCTGGACGTTCTGCGCGAGGTCCTGCGCCCGCATGGCCTGACGATTCGCACCGAAGCAGGCGTGCACCTGGTCGTGCGCTTCGACCAGGATGGTCTGGAGCCGGGCAGTGTCTTGCTGGTCATTACCTCGAAGGCGGATAGCCAGCCGCTCGACTCGGTCGCCGTGCGAGTCGATCCGGAACTGCCGGACGCGGCACGCCTGAATCCCGGCCTTTACGAATTTGCGGAAGTGCCGCCGGGTCGTTACCAGTTCAGCATCGAGGTCGATGGCTTTGACCCCGTGCGGCGCGTGATTGACGTGTGGCCGGGCGAGCCCGTTGTCGTTCCGGTCGGGCTCGACGAGGAAAAGCCGGCGATCGAGACGATCTCGGTCTCGGCAAGCCGCTACGAGATCCTGCGCGACATTGCGACGTCACGGTTCGTCCTCGACCAGCGCACGATCCAGAACCTGCCCGACATCGGCGAGGACCCGCTTCGGGCGATCCAGCGCCTGCCGGGCGCTGCCGCGAGCGGCGCGTCCGCGAAGACCCATGTCCGCGGCGGCGAATCGAGCGAGATCGGCATCATGCTCAACGGCCAGCGCCTGTTCGATCCCTTCCACGTTCGTGACTACCAGAGCATTTTCAGCACGGTCGATTCGCGTGCGATCGAGGGCGTGGAGGTCTATACGGGTGGGTTCCCGGTCCAGTTCGGCAACCGGATGAGCGGCATGGTGCTCATGGAGTCGCTCGAATCGCTTCAACCGCGGCACACGGAAGTCGGGCTTAGCGTCTTCAATACGTCGGTGCTGACGGCGGGCAACGATCCGGGCCGTAGCTGGGTCTTCTCGGCAAGGCGCGGCAACCTGGATCTCGTCATCGACCCGGAGTATGGCTCGCCGTCGTACTACGATGTGTTTGCCGACTACACGTGGGACCTGTCCGGGAACACGACCGTGTCGATCAACGCGCTGTACGCCAACGACAGTGTCGACGTGATCCTGGAGTCGGAGCCGGATGAGCTGGAGCGGGTCATCAGCAACACGGAGAACGCACAGGTGTGGGTCTCTCTCGACAGTCGCTGGTCAGACGCGTTGTCCAGCAAGACGGTGCTCTCCGTGGTCGCCTTCCAGAACCTGCGCAAGGGTACGCTGAACGACGCGGAGAAGATCGTTGCCAATGTCAACGACGAACGCGAGGTCCGCCAGGTCGGGTTCCGTCAGGATTTCGCGTACACGAAAGCCGACCGGCACCTGTTGCAGTGGGGTTTGCACGTCAAGTACGGGGAGGGCGAGTACGCCTATGCCAATGCGGCGGAGTACTTCGGCCTGCCAGCAATGTTTGCTGGCCAGGAAGAGTCGACCAGCCTCGCGTTATCGGCCGCGCCGGAGGGAGCCGCGTATGCTTTTTACTTTGCCGACCGCTGGAAATTGTCTAACCGTGCGATCGTCGAGTGGGGGCTGCGCTGGGACGACCAGACCTACACCGACCTGGCGTCCGACGCGCAGCTAAGCCCGCGGCTGAGCCTGCTGCATGCGCTCGGCGACAATACCGAGCTGCGCCTCTCGTGGGGCCGCTATCACCAGTCGCAAGAGATCCACGAGCTGCAGATCGAGGACGGTATCGACCAGTTCTGGCCGGCGCAGCGCGCCGACCACATCATTGCCGGGATACGCCACACGTTCAATAACCGGCTGTCGACGCGCGTCGAGCTCTTCCACAAGGACATCAAGGACGTCCGGCCGCGGTTCGAGAACTTGTACAACCCGCTCAGCCTGATCCCGGAGGTGGAGCCGGATCGAGTGCGTCTCGACCCGAGCAGCGCCAGTTCGCAGGGCCTCGAGATATCACTGGACTGGTCGGACGGGCCGCTGTCGTGGTGGGCGACCTACGTGCTGTCCGAGGCAACGGACCGAATCGACGGTCGCGACGAACTGCGCAGCTGGGACCAGCGGCACGCCGTCCAGGGCGGCATTGGCTGGGGCAACGAGAAGTGGGATGTGTCCGTGGCGGCCAGTGTTCATAGCGGCTGGCCGCTGACCGAGCTGATGCTGGTGGAGGACGGCGTCGACGAAGACGGCGAAATCCAGTACGTGGCGGTTGCGGGCCCGCGCAATGCCGACAGGCACGCGACGTTTGCGAGCCTGGACTTCCGGGTCAGCCGCACGTGGAAGCTGCGGCGCGGTTCGCTGATGGCGTTCCTCGAGGTGTCCAACCTGACGAACCGGGAAAACCCGTGCTGCCTCGACTTCGACTACGAGGAGGACGAGGACACGGGCGAGAACGTCTTCGAGCGCGGGGTCGATTACTGGTTACCGCTGCTGCCGGCAATCGGCGTTCTCTGGGAATTCTAGGCGCGCTACTCCGAGATCCCCAGCACCAGCGACACGAGCAGTACCGGCGGAATCACGAACCGGATGAGCGTCAGCCAGATCCGGAACACCCAGCCATCCTTCAGGCCAAGTTCCTCGAGCTTGAGCTGCTTCGGCACGAGCCAGCCGAAGAACACGCTCGTCAACATCGCGCCCACGAGCAGCAGGATGTTGGCCGCGAGGAAGTCGAGCGCGTCGAAGATCGTCTTGCCCTCGAACGCGGGGATGAAATCCAGCGGGTAGTAGTCGGCCCACTCGCCGAGCGACATGATCGACAGGATGCCGACCAGCCACGCCGCGCCCACGGTGTAGAGAATGCCTTTTTGCCGATCGATGCCCCAGTGCTCGTCGACCCAGGAGACGACGGCCTCGCCGCAGCCGATGCACGATGACAGCGCGGCCGCGATCAGCAGCAGGAAGAAAATCGCCCCGAAAAACTGGCCGCCCGCCATCTGGCCGAATGCCAGCGGCAGCGTCTGGAAGATCAGGCCCGAGCCGCTCGACGGTTCGAGGCCGAACGCGAAGACCAGCGGGAAAATCGCAAAACCAGCGAGCAGGGCGACGCCCGTATCGGCCAGTACGATCGTGGTGGCCGAACCGGGGATCGAGATCTGTTTCGGCAGGTAGGCGCCGAAAGTGATCAGGGCGCCCATCGCGATGCCAATCGAGAAAAACGCCTGGCCAATCGCCACCATGATGGTGTGGAAGGTCAGCTTCGAGAAGTCGGGCTGCAGCAGGAACGCGGCGGCGGCGCCGATGTCGCCGGCCACCGCGCCGTAGCCCACCATGACGATCAGGGCCACGAACAGCAGCGGGATCATGATCTTCACGGCCCTCTCGATGCCACCCTGCACGCCGCGGCGCACGACCAGGAAGATCAGCAGGTTGACGACC
>JASJCH010000020.1 GCA_030066075.1 Woeseiaceae bacterium | reverse complement strand
AAGGCTGGCCTTTAGTACTGCAGTCGATGTCAACTAGTTGAAGTTGATGTCGACGCCGAGACGAATCTCCCACAGCGACCGGAACGTATTGCGGTCAGATATGCTGCGAGGCGTGAAGTCCTCGTAGATGTACTGCCCTGTCGGCGTCAGGCCGCTAACGTCTACGACGTCGCGTGAGAAGAAACTGGAGTCATACTGCCAGCCCCAATCGTCGTTAAGCAGGTTCGTGAAGTTGTAGATCTTCATGAATACGCGTGCCTTGAGTTCCGGCATGCCCAGCGGGATTTCCTGGTCGAGGCGCAGGTCGACGCGCGAGCTGCTGTGCGAATCGATCGAGTTGCGCGGGACGAACTGGCCGCCCTTGAGACCTCTGTTGCGGGTCCAGTCCAGGAACTCCGTAACCGGGAAGGCCGGGTCGTAAACGACGTTCGGGTCGTTCGGGCCGTCCGGCACGTACAGCAGGTGGCGGCGCGAGCGGCCGGTCTGCAGCACGTCGTTCGAGTCCAGCGTGTACGTGTTCGGCTGGCCTTCGCTGTAGTAACCCATCAGCGTGACGCGCGTCAGGTTGTCGCCGAACAGCTCGTTGCCGTAGCTGAGGCGCAGCGTGAGGCGATTGCGAACCTCGTAGTTGGACGGGCCCGGGCCCGGGAAGTTGATGTCGTTCGTCGCCAGGTTGTCGAAGCTGCTGCTGGCCGTAAACGACGTCATCGGGCTGACGTCCGTGGCGTCCGTCCAGGCATAGCCCAGCATCGCATCGAGACCCCAGTCCCAGCTCTTGTTGAACACGGCCGAGATGACGTGCGCCCGGCTGGTGCGGTTCGTGTTGGTCAGCATCAGGTTGCCTTCGCCGCGGCCGGGGACGGCCTCGTAGATCGGCGCGCCGACGATCGTCTGGCCGACGACCTCCTGCGAGACGTCACGGTAGATCGCGCCCTTCTTCAGCTCGGTGTACATGTAGTCGAAGTCCATCATGACACCGCCCCAGGGCATTTCCCACGTGCCGCCCAGGGCGAGCTTCCACTCGCGCGGCTGCTCGTAGTCCGGGTCGATCAGGTTGTTGAAGAACGTCGAACCGTTATCCGGACCGGAAGCCGCGACATCGTCGAACAGCTCCTGCGGAATCTGGCCACCCGGGGTGCCCGGAATCAGCGGGATGTAGTCCGCCGCGTTCGGGTCGAGCACCTGGCTATTACCGAAGTAGTTACCGCGAACCTGCACGTTCGTCACGCCGTCACGGCTCCAGGCGTTCGAGAGCCAGACGTTCGGGTTGCCGCCCGAGAACAGGCCGATGCCGCCGCGCAGCGTGAGGTCTTCCCTGACGCCCCAGTTGAAGCCGATACGCGGCATCAGCACGTTCAGACCGTCGAGGCCCGAGTCGTTGGGAATGCCGATGGCATCCGACAGGTTTTCGTTGAAGTTCGGCGAGTCGTCGCTGCGGATCCAGTCGTAGCGCACGCCGGCAACGAGCGTGAAGTCGGTGCTCGGGAAGTAAATCTCGTCCTGAACGTACAGCGAGTGCTTCTCGTTGACGAAATTGGCGGCCGCGTCGAGCGGGTTGTTGGTTCCGCCACCACTGCCGTAGTAAACGCGGCTCGGACGGCCCAGCACGTACTTGTCGATACCGGACGTGCCGCAACCGAGGCCGAGAACATCGTCGTGACGATCCTGCGCCGACAGCGCGTCGCAGGCCGGGTCATTGCCGGCAGAGTCGTCCCAGTAATCCCACTCACCACCGCGCGAGTGCTGCACGAAGATGTTGAACACCTCGAGCTCTTCGTACTCGTAGCCCACGGAGAACACGTGGTCGCCGGCCAGCCACTTGCCCGACAGCTTCAGCAGCTTCGCATCGGTGAACAGGTTGTTGGCCTGGCGCGAGTCGTCTGCGCCGAGGTAGACCGTGTTCGGGCCGATCTCGATCTGGTGGTCGCCAAGGTCAGGCGGACCCACCGTGACCTGCGAGTCATCCATGCGGGTGTCGGTGTAATAGATCTGCGTCGAGAACGCGTCGGTCCACTGCGAATCGATCCAGGCCGTGTACGTCTCTGACTCGGAGCCCTTCACATAGAAGTGATTGGCGTACTCGAATTCGTCCGGGTCGGAGTCGGATGAGCGGGTCTGGAAACCGTCGTAGTAGTTATAGATGCCGGTAAAGGCGTGCTGGTCGTTGATCTGCCAGTCGAGACGTACGAGGTAGTTCTCGGTCTCCTGGGCGCCGTTGCCCGGCTGGCCGCCGTTGTCGTAGCCGTAGTTGGCTATCGAGGCATCATTGATGGTGTTGTAAGCGTCCTGCGAGAACCAGGGGCGCTCTTCACCATTGCCGGAACCGGCGTAGCCGGCCGCAAGGAAGCGCGGCTCTTCAGTTTCTTCGTAAGCGGCGAAGAAGTGCAGGCGATCCTGCAGAATCGGGCCACCAATGCTGAAGCCGATCTTCGTGCGCTCGTAGTCCTCGCTCGAGAGATCCTGACCGTCGAGCTCGTCGTTGATCATGTCCTCGGTCGTATACTCGTAGAACGCATTGGCCTGGAACTGGTTTTCGCCACGCTTGGTCACCGCGTTGACGTTACAGGCCGAGAAGCCGCCGTAGTTGGTGTCGAACGGGGCAAGTTCCACCGACACCATCTGGATGGCGTCGTACGGGAACGGCATACCGGTCGCGGTCGAGTAACCGTTGGAGTTCAGTCCAAAGCGGTCGTTGTGGCTCACACCGTCCAGCGTGATGCTGTTGAAGCGCGGGTGCTTGCCGGCGCAGTTGACCTCGAAACCGTCCGCATTGAGGTTCAGGCGCGGATCGATCGTATAGACATCCTTGATGTCGCGGGCGAATGCCACCGCGCTGTCAAGATCCTGGAGGCCGAACGTTGCGGCCGGACCGACGGCGGTCTGAATGATCTCCTGCGCCTGGCCGATCGTCACGATCTCTTCCATATCAGGCCGCATGTTGATCGTCAGGTTCAGCGTGTCACCCAGCGCGAGTGACGATACCTGTACCTGGTCAGCGCCATCGACAGCGACGACGTAAGGGCCGCCGGGGGTCAGGCTCGTCGCCAGGAAGGCGCCAGACGCGTTCGTCTGGAACGGCCGTGCAACGCCAGTACGCGTATCGGTCACGACCACCGATGCACCGGCAACGGGGCTGCCTGCCTGGTCGAGAACCCGGCCACGAATGGACGAGTCTGTTTCCTGCGCTTGTGCGAATGCCGGCAACAGCAAAATCGCAGCAAGCGGCAACAGCTTACTGAACAATGTCTTCATCAGATTTCCTCTGCTTTCCGTTTTTATACGAGTCGTTATTCTTTGGCTGGCCGAAGCGGGTTTTGCTGGTTGTTTGAGAAATACAACAACCGCCATTTCGGTCAGACCGAGGATGCACAGTATTGTCGCTCTTTGAATACAACGTGACAAGTTTGTTACTGGATTATGAAGGGGCGCCAAGCGCCCGCCAGCATTGAGAATCTGCCGTTTAAAACAACTCCAAGCGGTTGATTATTATTTAAAATTCGACAGGCGCCAGCCGCCGGGGCGGACTGCCGACCAGCGCGGCAGCTTCTGTTGTATTTTCGCTACAGCGGTGTTGGCGCCGTTATCGTGCGAAACATTGCGCAACCGGCCCGTCATGCAGCTCGATGCGCGGCATTGACGGGTCGACCGGGACACCCACGGATTGCCCCGATCCCTGTGCCCGCAGGATCGCATCGAGCACGAGATACTTGAGTTCGGCGCCCGTGCGCGACCCCTGTCGACCCTCCGGCAATTGGTATCCATCGCCGCCGCGATACAGGAAGTCGGGCAGCACCAGCGTGTACTTGCGGTCGGGATCAACGTCAGTCCAGCCGTCATCGCCGGGCGTTTGCAGGCTGACGATACGTGACCCTGTCTCACGACTGCGGTCGACACAGAGTCTGAAACCGGAGACCTGCGGGAAATAACCCTGGCTCGAACCGTCGCCGCGAAACCCGGCTTCCATGAGCTGCTGGAACTCCGCGCCCGTCAGCTCGACGTAGCGCAGGTATGACGAGAAACCGAACGTCCGGGCGATGTCCTCGAACGTGATATCACCGGCGACAGTGTCGTCGATGCGCAGCGTGCCGCTGTTGACGAAGGCGAAGTCGGCGACCGGCTCGCCGAAAGCACCCGGCATCTGGTCGGCGATGAAGTTACCCCACGCTGTTTCGCGCGAGCGGATAGTCTCTTCGGTAGCGTCCATGGAGAACGCCGCGGTGCCGACGCGCGCTTCGAGGAACGGGAATTTTTCGAGCAGGCGGCTGCGCCATTTGTCGACCAGCAGCGCATAGTCCGCATCCGGCTCGATGCCGACGCCCACTTCGATGAGGTCCATCTCGACGACTGGGCGGTCCTCGTCGTCGAACTCGAGGTCGATGCGCCAGATGACTCGGGCATTGGATGCGCCTTTCATGACCGGAGCCCGCGTATCGTTGCCCTCGCTGAACTGCGGCTCGTGTTCGTGCCCGCCCACGATAAACGCCAGCTTCGGATGATTGGCCTTCAGCC
This sequence comes from Woeseiaceae bacterium, assembly GCA_030066075.1. Lineage (GTDB taxonomy): Bacteria > Pseudomonadota > Gammaproteobacteria > Steroidobacterales > Woeseiaceae > UBA1847. The sequence continues at coordinate 69,691 of JASJCH010000020.1, read as the reverse complement.
GCGCCAGCTCGACGTCGGTCCAGAGGTGCACGTGCGTGATACCAATGATCGCGTCGACTCCGGCGCGTTCCAGCGCCTCGATCGTGCGCCGCGTGACTGCGAGGTAGTCAGGGTCTGTCGGCACATAGTCGCGATCGTTACCGCCGTCGTTCGGATGCAGTGTCACCGAGAACACGCCGATCGTTCTGCCCGCCGCTTCGAACGTGAAGACACTCCTGAGTGCGGCGTCAGCCTCGGCGTCGCCGGTGCGAAACTGGACATTGTCGCCCACCCAGTCGAACGTCGACGCCCTGACCGCGTTAATGAGCGACTCGGGCGTCCGCTTGTCGAACTCGTGGTTGCCGAGCGTGACGTACATCGGCGCCAGCGCGTCGAGGTAATTCATCGCGTCGACCATCTGCAAGCCGTCCCAGAGCTGGCTCTCGAGCGACGGGTAGAGAAAATCACCACCGTGCGTGATGTGCACCTCCCTGCCCTCGGCCTGCAGTTCCCGGATGATGGTGACGACGCGTCCGAAACCGCCGCGCGTGCCGTCCTCCACGTCGCCGACACGGTAAGTGTCGTTCAGATGGATAAAGGTCAACCCCGTGGACTCGTCTGCAGTAGACTCTGCAGTCGCGGCGCAGGCCGTAACGAGACTCAAAGCAGCAAGCAGGTAAGCCGAGATGATAAGTCGTTTGTTCATACTGGTTTTCGCTATGGTGACGGGCGCCGCGTGCACGACCCAGGCGCCAACGCACTCACCCGAGAATGACCTCGGGATCCTGTGGGTCAAGCACTCGGCCGAGTATCAGGCCATTACGACGCAAGTCTACCAGTCAGCGGAGGCCGACCTGCCTGCTTTCATCGCTGACACGAACTGGAGCGCGATGCCGGGTCACCCGGTCGACCCGAGCCTGCCGCCCGCGGTCGTTATCGATGTCGACGAGACGGTCGTCAGCAACGTGGAATTCCAGCTCGCCTTCGAGCGACCGTTCACCAACCGCAAGATGTACGACTTCTTCCAGGATCACGACGCCATCCCGGTGGCGGGCGTTGTCGACTTCGTCGCCGCCGCGCGGGCGGCCGGCGTGACGCCGTTCTTCGTGACCAATCGTCCCTGCGAACCGATTGCGGGCGAACCGGGCGACTGCCCGCAGAAGGACTGGACCATCAGGGAACTCCGATCGATCGGCATCGAGACCGACGCCGAGCATGTCCTGCTCGCCGACGAGCAGGGCTGGGACCGCGCCAAAATCGGCCGCCGCGAACACATTGCCGAGAACTACCGCGTGATCATGCTGTTCGGCGACGATCTCGGCGATTTCTCGCCCTGCGTGCGCAAGACGCTTTACGGTCCGTGCACCGAGCCCGCGACCGGGCAGAGCCGCCAGGCGATCATCGACGAGAACAGGCACCTGTGGGGCAACGGCTGGTACATCTTGCCCGGCCCGATGCACGGCTCCTGGACCTCGTTCCAATGATGTGCGGCGGCGAATAAGCCGCTAAAATCAACGCTCTAGCCTACAGTGGGGGGAACACGATGGCGAAAGTAAAGTGCGGCCTGATCCAGATGTCGCTCAAGGGCGATGGCAACATGCAGCCCGAGGCGATACGCGATGCCATGATCGAGGCGCATATCCCGTATATCGAGGACGCCGCCAGCCAGGGGGTACAGGTGCTGTGCTTCCAGGAGGTCTTCACGCAGCCGTATTTCTGCCCGAGCCAGGACAGGAAGTGGTACGCCGCCGCCGAGTCGATACCGGATGGCCATACGACGTCGCTCATGCGCGAGTATGCGAAGAAGCACAACATGGTGATCGTCGTGCCGATCTACGAAGAAGAGATGCCCGGCGTCTACTACAACACGGCGGCCGTCATCGACGCGGACGGCTCTTTCCTCGGCAAATACCGCAAGACTCACATTCCGCAGGTCGACCCGGGCTTCTACGAAAAGTTTTTCTTCAAGCCCGGCGACTCGGGCTGGCCGGTGTTCGACACGGCCTACCTGAAACTCGGCGTTTATATTTGCTACGACCGCCACTTCCCCGAGGGCTGGCGCGCGCTGGCACTGAACGGCGCCGAGTACATCGTCAACCCGTCGGCGACCGTCGCCGGGCTCAGCAAGTACCTCTGGGAACTCGAGCAGCCGGCCTCGGCCGCGGCCAACGGGGTCTTCATCGGCGCCATCAATCGCGTCGGGTCCGAGGAGCCCTGGGCCACCTCGCACAACATGGGCGAGTTCTACGGCTCGAGCTATATCGTCAACCCGCGCGGCACGATCGAAGCACAGGCCAGCTACGGCGACGATGAACTGCTCGTGCACGAGATCGACCTGGATATGGTGCGCGAGGTTCGCGACCTGTGGCAGTTCTTCCGCGATCGTCGCCCCGAGACCTACGGCCCGCTCACGGATGAGTGAATCGGTCAGCACGCTGCGCACGGTGGGCGAGCACATCGAGCTCGACGTCGGCGATGACCTGAGAAACAGCCCGCGCTACAACGACGACATCGCACCAACACGCGCCGAGCAGCGGACCTGGTCGCGCTGGAACGTGGCGGCGCTCTGGGTCGGCATGGCGATCTGCGTACCGACCTACACGCTGGGTGGCGTGCTGACTGCCTACTTCGGACTGTCGGTGTCCGAGGCGCTGTGGACGATCCTGATCGCCAACATCGTCGTGCTGGTTCCACTCACGCTGAACGCCTACCCCGGTACGCGTTACGGCATCCCCTGCCCGGTCGTGCTGCGCGCCTCGTTCGGGATCATTGGCTCAAACGTGCCGTCGCTGATTCGCGCGCTGGTCGCCTGCGGCTGGTTCGGTGTGCAGACCCTGTTCGGGGGCATTGCGATTCATTTGCTGCTGTCGGCGCTGTTCCCGGCCTGGGCGGCACTGGGCGGCACCGGCGAGGTGCTGGGCTTTTTCATCTTCTGGGCCGCCAACATCACCGTAGTCATTCGCGGCTCGGAGTCGATCAAGCACCTCGAGACCCTGGCCGCGCCGCTGCTGCTGGCCGTCGCCATCGGCCTGATCATCTGGGCGACGCCGAAAATCTCGATCCCGGAGGTCCTGGCGACGCCGGCGAACCGCCCTGAGGGCGCGTCTTTCTGGGGCTACTTTTTCGCCGCGCTCACGGCGATGGTCGGCTTCTGGGCCACGCTGTCGCTGAATATCCCCGACTTCAGCCGCTACGCCCGCTCGCAGCGGTCGCAGGTCATCGGCCAGATCATCGGCCTGCCGCTGACCATGTTCCTGTTTGCCGGGCTCGGCGTGGTGCTGACGGCCGCATCCTTCGAGCTTGTCGGTGAAACGATCTCCGATCCGATCAACCTGATCGGCCGTATCGAAAGCCCGTTCTGGGTCGTCCTTGCGATGCTCGTCATCATCCTCGCAACGATTTCGACCAATACTGCCGCGAACATCGTGTCGCCGACCAACGTCTTCCAGAACGTCGCCCCCAAGTTGATCAACGAAAACAAGGGCGTAATCCTGACCGGCCTCATCGGCATCGCGCTGATGAGCTGGGAGCTCCTGAAAAAGCTCGGCTGGATCGAGACCGAGGTGTCGGTCGAGGGGCTCTATTCGAACTGGCTGATCGGGTACTCGAGCCTGCTGGGTCCCATCGCCGGCATCATGGTTGTCGACTATTTCCTCGTGAGAAACCAGCAGTACGACGTGATCGCGCTGTACAAAGACAACGCCGGCTACCCGGCCTGGCACCTGCCCGGTCTCGTCGCCTTCGGCGTGCCGGTGACGCTCACCATTATCGCGCTGATCATCGGCAACGCGAGCTGGTTTTATGGCTTTTATACTTACGGTTGGTTCACCGGGTCGATACTCGGTGGCCTGATTTATTACTTTGCTGCGAAAGGCTTTGCCGGGAGAACAGCATGAGTGTTCTTATTAAAGGTGGCACCGTCGTCACCGCCGAACAGACATTTGCCGCGGACGTCCTGTGCGAAGACGGCAAGATCGTCGCGATCGCCGACAAGCTCGAGGCACCCGGCGGCGCAGAAATCGTCGACGCGGTCGGCCAGTACGTGTTGCCGGGCGGCATCGACCCGCATACGCACATGCAGCTGCCGTTCATGGGGACGGTCGCCAGCGAAGATTTTTTCACCGGCACGGCCGCGGCGCTGTCAGGCGGCACGACGATGATCATCGACTTCGCCATCCCGGCGCCGCAGGAACGGCTGCTCGATGCCTACCAGCAGTGGCGCGAGTGGGCCGAAAAATCCTGTGCCGATTACACATTCCACGTTGCGGTCACCTGGTGGGACGACATTGTTCACGAGGACATGGGCACGTTGGTCAGGGAACACGGCGTCAACAGCTTCAAACACTTCATGGCGTACAAGGGCGCCATCATGTGCGACGACGAGGTCCTCGTTAACAGCTTCTCCCGGGCGCTCGAGCTCGGCGCCATCCCGACGGTGCACGCCGAGAACGGCGAACTCGTGTTCCGGCTGCAAAAGGAAATCTACGAGAAAGGCGTCACTGGCCCGGAGGGTCACCCATTGTCACGTCCGCCCGAGGTTGAAGGCGAGGCCGCGAATCGCGCGATTCGCATTGCGGAAGTACTGAAGGCCCCGCTCTACATCGTGCACAACTCCTGCATCCAGTCGCTCGAGGCCATCACGCGGGCCCGCAACGAGGGTCAGCGCGTTTTCGGCGAAGTGCTTGCCGGGCACCTGGTGATCGATGACTCTGTCTATCGCGATCCCGACTTCGAGGTTGCTGCAGCGCACGTCATGAGCCCGCCCTTCAGGGAACCCAGGCACCAGGAAGCGCTGTGGCGCGGCCTGCAGTCCGGCAACCTGCAGACAACGGCAACCGACCATTGCTGCTTCGTGGCCGAGCAAAAAGCCGTGGGCGCCGAGGATTTTCGCCTGATTCCCAACGGCACGGGTGGCGTGGAAAACCGCATGGAGGTGCTCTGGGAGCACGGCGTCAACAAGGGCCGCCTGACGATGAACGAGTTCGTCGCGGTCACTTCGACCAACGCCGCGCAGATCTTCAACATCTACCCGCGTAAGGGCAGCATCTCGGTCGGGGCCGATGCCGATATCGTCGTCTGGGATCCGGCGGCCACGAAGACGATTTCAACCAAGACCGATCACCAGAACGTCGACTTCAACATCTTCGAGGGCATGACCGTCAAGGGCTGCGCGTCGCATACGATCAGCAACGGGAAGATCGTCTGGGCGGACGGCAAGCTCAATGTCGAACGCGGGACGGGCCGTTACGTCGATCGGCCACCGTTTGCCGACTATTACAGCGCGCTGAAGATCCGGGCAGACCTGGCCGAACCTGTGCCTGTCGACCGTCAGCAGAATGTCAAGAAACGCGCCTGACATTCGCCCGAGCCGGCTCGATGCAGCGGAGATCGACCGCAACTTCGGCGATCTGCATCCACCACTCCGACGCTCGGAAGCGCTGATCGAGGCCGATCGATGTTACTTCTGCTTCGATGCACCCTGCACCCAGGCGTGCCCGACCGGCATCGACATTCCGGCTTTCATCCAGAAGATCCGCTCCGACAATGTTCGCGGCTCCGCGCGCACGATCCTCGAGGAGAACATCATGGGCGGCATGTGCGCGCGCGTCTGTCCGACCGAGGTCTTGTGCGAGGAGGCCTGCGTGCGCAATACGCACGAAGACAAGCCGGTCGAGATCGGTTTGCTGCAACGCTATGCGACCGACCCGGTCATCGACGCCGGCAAGCAGCTATTCCAGCGGGCGCCAGCCACTGGCAAGCGCGTGGCTGTCGTCGGCGGCGGGCCGGCCGGACTCTCCTGCGCGCACCGGCTCGCAATGCTGGGTCACGACGTCAAGGTATTCAACCGCGACCCGAAGCGCGGCGGCCTGAACGAATACGGCATTGCCGCTTACAAGACCGTCGATGACTTCGCCCAGAAAGAGGTCGAGTACATCCTTGCGATCGGCGGCATCGAGTTCGAGGACGGTGTGGCGCTCGGCAAGGACTTTTCGCTGGCGGCGCTGCGCGACGCCTACGACGCCGTGTTCCTCGGCATTGGTCTCGCACTCGTCAACGAACTCAAGATCGACAACGAGGATCTGCCCGGCGTCGAGAACGCCATCGACTACATCGCACAACTCCGGCAGGCGACGGACAAGTCGACGCTGCCCGTCGGGCGTAACGTCATCGTAATCGGCGGCGGCATGACGGCGATCGATATCGCCGTGCAATCCAAACGGCTGGGCGCCGAACACGTGGACATCGTGTACCGGCGCGGCCCCGAAGACATGAGTGCCTCCGAGTTCGAGCAGCAGCTCGCGCAAACCAGCGGCGTGGCCGTGCACCACTGGTTGCATCCCAAAGCCGTGCACGGCGCCGAGCACGTGGAAGCCGTCGAGTTCGACAAGAATGGCCAATCAGTGATGATGCCGGCCGACGTGATCTTCAAAGCCATCGGCCAGCGCCTGGCCGACAGGGAACTCGCCGGCGAGCTCAAGGGTATCGACCTCGAGCATGGCAAGATTCTCGTCGACGATGGCCAGGCGACCTCACTGCCCGGCGTCTGGGCCGGGGGCGATTGCGTGCTCGGCGGCGACGACCTGACCGTAAGCGCCGTGCAGCACGGCAAGGTGGCCGCGCTGGCGATCGACCGCCACCTGGGAGGCGAAAATGGCTGACCTGACCTCCGATTTTCTCGGCATCAAATCCCCCAACCCGTTCTGGCTGGCGTCCGCGCCGCCGACGGACAAGGCCTACAACGTCAACCGCGCGTTCGAAGCCGGCTGGGGCGGCGCCGTCTGGAAAACCCTGGGCGAAGCCGGTCCGCCGATCGTCAATGTCAGCGGACCGCGCTATAGCGCCCTGCACAGCAACGAGCGCCGGGTCATCGGCTTCAACAACATCGAGCTGATCACCGACCGGCCGCTGGAGACCAACCTCGAGGAAATCCGGCAGATCAAACGCGACTGGCCGGATCGCGCGCTGGTCGTTTCAGTGATGCTGCCGATGACCGAGAAAGCCTGGAGCGACCACGTGCCGATGATCGAGGACACCGGCGCCGACGCGCTCGAACTCAACTTCGGCTGCCCGCACGGCATGTCCGAACGCGGCATGGGCGCGGCCGTCGGCCAGGTGCCCGAGTACATCCAGATGGCGACCGAATGGGCCAAGGCGGCGGCGACGATTCCCGTCATCGTCAAGCTGACTCCCAACGTCACTAATATCCTGCCACCGGCGAAGGCAGCCAAAGACGGCGGCGCAGACGCCGTATCGCTCATCAATACCGTCAACTCGATCATGGGCGTGAACTACGACACGCTGACGATGTACCCGACCACCGACGGCCTGGGCACCCACGGCGGCTACTGCGGTGAAGCCGTCAAACCGATTGCACTCAATATGGTCGCCGAGATTGCACGCACGGCCGAGACCTCCGACATCCCGATCTCGGGCATCGGCGGCATCACCGACTGGCGCGACGCCGTCGACTTCCTTGCGCTCGGAGCCAGCAACGTGCAGGTGTGCACAGCAGCCATGGTGTACGGTTTCAAGATCATTGACGATCTGGCCGACGGCCTGAGTACGTTCCTTGACGACAAGGGTATGAGCTCTGTTGACGAACTCGTCGGCAAAGCCGTGCCTTCGGTCACTGACTGGCAGCACCTCAATCTCAACTACGTTGAAAAGGCGGTCATCGACCAGGAGCTTTGCATCAAGTGCGGCCGCTGCCACATCGTCTGCGAGGACACGTCACACCAGGCAATTACCCACACCGTCAATGGCGAACGCCGCTTCGAGGTTATCGATGAGGAGTGCGTCGGCTGCAACCTGTGTGTCAGCGTGTGCCCTGTCGATCGTTGCATAACGATGGAGCACATACCCGACGACCAGCCGCCGCTCGACTGGACGCGGCACCCGAACAACCCGATGAGGAAGTCCTGATGACCGACGACGAACTGCTCGATCTTGCTCGACAGGTGCGCGACAAGGCGCACTGTCCGTACTCAGGATTCAGCGTCGGCGCGGCGCTCATCGACGAGAACGGCGTCGTACATCTCGGCTGCAACGTGGAAAACGCCGCCTACTCGAACGTCAGCTGCGCCGAGGCCGGCGCAATCAGCGCCATGGTCGCCGGCGGCGGTACGCGTATCGCCAAGATCGCGGTCGCCGGTGGCAGCGCCGGCGAAAAATCGCGCGCCTGCACTCCCTGCGGCGGCTGCCGTCAGCGCATTGACGAATTTGCCGACGAGAACACCCGCATCATCGTCAAGGACAACGACGAGAACTGGCACAGCTACACGATGGATGAGCTGCTGCCCTCGTCGTTCCACCTCTAGCCGCCAATACGGCCTCGGCCGGGCTGGAGACAATCGATGCGCGCTCGTTCATGGTACTTCGGGATCATCGCCGGCTTGTTTGCGGGTCTGCTGGTAGCTATCCCGGCAACCGTTGCGGACTGGCGCCTGAACCCGGCCGGGATCTTTCACGATGAGACGGGCACGAACTGGGCCATCGTAGCGGAGACCGCATTCAGCTGGTTCTGGCCGGTAGCGCTGGCAGTGCTGGTCGCAACGGTCGTCACTCACTCCTGGCTCGTTACGGCAAAGGGCCAGGCTAACTGACAGTTCGCAATGACTCTACCTCGTCTCGGGTCGGCAATGACGGCTGTGCGCCGAGCTTGGTGCACGCCGCGGCGCCCGCGGCGCAGGCGAACTCCAGCGCTGCCTGCGGCGACTGGCCTTCGACGAGCGCAACGGTCAGGGCAGCCGTGAACGTATCGCCAGCCGCCGTCGTGTCGACGACATCGACGCGCGGTGGACGCGCGACCGCTATATCTTCACCTCCCTGAGTGATCGTGGCGCCAGCCGCGCCGACCGTGGTCACGATCATGCCCGGGCACGCGTTCAGCGTCTCGCCGTACCAGGCCGCCTCGATCTCGTTGACGACCACAAGGTCGGCTCGTTGCAGCACCGTCACGTCGACCTGCTTGGCCGGCGCGAGATTGACACAGAAAAAGCCGCCGAACCGCTCCGCGGCGTGGGCCACCGTGTCCGTGGGCACTTCGAGCTGGCAGATGAGCGCGTCGCCGTCGGGCACGGTGAACCTGTCGGGGGTCAGGCTGCGGTTGGCGCCAGGCGCCACGACGATGTGATTCTCACCCGAGGGCGCGACGGCGATTAGCGCCGTGCCGGTCGGCTTATCGTCGGCGACGACCACGTGCGACAGGTCGACGCCGCCTTCTCTCAACAGCGCCAGCGCCTCGTCGGCCGCCGCATCATCGCCAACGCAGGCAAACAACTGCACATCGGCGCCGAGCCGCCTGGCGGCCAGCGCCTGGTTCGCGCCCTTGCCACCCGGAAACCGGTTCAGTTCCGCATCTGTTACGGTCTCCCCGGGCGCCGGCAGTTTCTTGACGGTAGCAACCATATCGAGGTTGACCGAACCGATGACCGCGATAGTGCTCATGCCGTTTCTCCATACGTAGCGAGCCGCTCCGTCAGCAAGTCGTAGAATCCGCCACTATCGACTTCGTAGACCCAGTGAACGTTCTTCGGGCGGTCCGTCACGTGCCAGAAATCCACCGCCGTATGACCCAGCGTGAGGTCGGAGCGCGTCTCGATCGCGACATTACAGTCCTTGCCGGTGAAAAGCTCCGGCTTGATCAGCCAGGCCACCGTGCATGGATCGTGCAGCGGCGCGCCCGGAGCCGAGTACTTGCTCATGTCGTAGCGCTCGAAGAAGCCAAGCATGCCCGCGGTGGCGTCGGCGACCGGGTTATCGAGCGCGCGTATGCGCTCCACGCGGTCTTTGGTGGACAACACCTGGTGAGTGACGTCGAGCCCCATCTGGGTAATCGGCCTGCCGCAGCGAAACACGATGTCCGCCGCCTCGGGATCGACGAGGATATTGAACTCGGCCGATGGCGTTCGGTTACCGCCTTCGCGCATTGCACCGCCCATCAACACGATGCGTTCGATCTTCGGCAGCACGGCCGGCTCACGATCGATGACCGTGCCGATATTCGTCAACGGCCCGGTGGGCACCAGCGTAACCGAACTATCGTCCGCCGCCAGCAGGGTTTCGATAATGAAATCTACGCCGTGCTGCGGCTGCAGCGGCGCTTTTGGCTCAAACACGTCGATGCCGTCGATGCCTGTCTCGCCGTGGATGTATTCGGCGGTCCTGAGCACGCGTTGCATCGGTTTGTCGCAACCAGCGAACACGGGAACATCGCAGCCGGCCAGGTCGCACATCATGCGCGCGTTGCGGTGCGTGAGAGCCAGCGGCACGTTCCCGCCGACGGTCGCGATGCCGAGCACGTCAACTTCGGGCGATGCGAAAGCCAGCAGCAGCGCGACAGCGTCGTCCTGCCCCGGATCGCAGTCGATGATGATCTTGCGGCTCACCGCGTCAGAACGTGAGCATCAGTCCGGCAAGGGCCGCACTCATCAGGTTGGACAACGAGGCGGCGAGCACCGCCTTGATGCCGAGCACCCCGATCAGCTCGCGCTTCTCCGGTACCAGCACGCCGAGGCCGCCGAGCAGGATCGCAATCGACGACAGGTTGGCGAAGCCGCACAGCGAGAACGTGGTGATAGCGACCGTGCGTGGGCTCATTCCGGCCAGGTACTCGTTGAGGTGCGAAAAGGCGACGAACTCGTTGAGGATCAGCTTCTCGCCGAACAGGGCGCCGGCCGCCTGCGCCTCGTCCCACGGGACGCTCAGGAGATACATCAGCGGCTGGAAGATCTTGCCCAGTATCAGCTGCAGGGTGACGCCTTCAATCCCCGCCAGCCCGAACAGCCATCCCACGAGGCCGTTGAACAGCGCGATCAGCGCGACGAAGGCGACCAGCATCGCACCGATGTTGACGGCCAGGCGCAGGCCGTCCGAGGTGCCGGTGGCCGCGGCCAGGATCACGTTCTTGTGATGACTCGGCTCCATCTTGAATTTCTCGGGCGCGCTCGTCGGCGCTACCTCGTCGTCGGGCATGATGATCTTGGCCATGAGCAGGCCGCCCGGCGCGGCCATGAACGCAGCAGCCAGCAGGTACTTCAGCTCCGCGCCCATCAGTGTGTAACCCGCCAGCACGGTTCCGGCGATCGATGCCAGGCCGGAGACCATCACGGCGAACATCTGCGGTTCGGTCAGGCCGCGCAGGTAGGGCTTCACGACGAGCGGCGCCTCGGTCTGCCCGACGAAAATGTTCGCTGCGGCGTTCATCGACTCGATCGTTCCCGTGCCGATAATCTTGTGCAGCGCGCCACCGACGATGCGTACGACCCACTCCATGATCCGCAGGTGATAAAGCACCGACATGAGCGCGGCGAAAAAGATAATGATCGGCAGCACGTTGATGGCGAAGCTGAAGCCGACGATGTCGGTATCGGCCAATGGGCCGAAGACCATGTCGATGCCGGCATTCGCGAACCCGATGATGGCCAGCACGCCGGTGCTCAGCGTGTCGATAAACGCCCGGCCGCGGTCCCAGAACAGCACGATGGCAGCGATGACCGCCTGCAACGCAAACGCGGGTCCCACGACTCGGAGATTAATGGCCTTGCGGTTGCTCGAGAACGCGAACGCGATTGCCAGAATAGCGATGATGCCGAAAATGCCGATGAAATTGCCCACGTGCCTACCCCCGGGTGTTCTTGTTATTACGTGGCGGCCCTAGGATACCGCAATGGTCTGCCCTAACCCGATATTTTGTCGTGAATCGTGGGCTCGCTCTTCGGCGGCTCGTCATGTATCGAGCAGGCATCGAGTAATAGCTGGCCCGCGCGTTGCGCTTCGTTGTCACTGGCCGCATGCACGATCGCAAGCGGCGTCTCACCATCGAGCAGCGTCCCGATGCGCGCGACGTCGCTGAATCCAACGGACAGATCCAGCGCCTCGCCGACTCTGCGTCGCCCACCGCCGAGCTCGATGATGGCGTTACCGACGGCCCGCACGTCGACGCCCGCCAGGTACCCCGCCGCGTGCACGGCCTTCGTCACCGGCGCCTTGGCGAGATGCTTCTCACTGCCGGCAACGAACCCGGGCGGCCCGCCGAGGGCCACACACATCTCGTCGAAGCGTTCCGCGGCCTGGCCGCTTACGACGGCCTTGTCGCAGCGCGCAAGCGCACGCTCGAGGTCGTCCTCGAGACCCGTGACGAGCAGCATCTCGGCGCACAGCGCCATGACGACGTCGTCCAGGCGTGAATCCCGGTAGTCGTTGCGCAGGTAAGCCATCGACTCCGCAATTTCCAGCGCGTTGCCAGCCGTCGTGCCGAGCACTTCGTTCATGTCGGTGAGCACGGCGCTGGTCTTGAGATCCGCCCTCGCCGCGGTCGCGATGATGCTTTTCGCCAGGTCGACGGATTTTTCATAGGTCGGCATGAACGCACCAGTACCCACCTTGACGTCCATGACCAGCGCGTCGAGGCCCGCCGCGATTTTCTTCGACAGGATCGAGGCCGTGATCAGCGGAATCGACTCCACCGTCGCCGTAACGTCACGAATGGCGTACAGCCGCCGATCCGCCGGCGCGAGGTCCGCGGTCTGGCCGATAACGGCACAGCCGACCGACCTGACGACGCGTTTGAAGGTCTCGAAGTCGGGCGCCGTGCTATAGCCGGGAATCGCCTCGGCCTTGTCGGTCGTGCCGCCCGTATGGCCAAGACCCCGCCCCGAGATCATCGGCACGTAGCAACCGCAAGCCGCGGCGATAGGCGCCAGCAGGAAACTCACCTTGTCGCCGACGCCGCCGGTCGAATGCTTGTCAACGACCGGGCCGTCGAGGCCCGCGTCGCTCCAGTCGAGCACGGTCCCCGACTGCGACATGCCGATTGTCAGCGTCGCCGCCTCGTCGAAGCTCATGCCGTTCAGGAACACGGCCATCGCCAGCGAGGAGACCTGCTCGGCCGGCAACGACTCGTCGGCAAGGCCGTCTACGAAGAACTGGAGCTGCTCACGCGACAGCTCACCGCCGTCGCGCTTGGCGCGTATGACATCGGCGAACAACACCGGTCAGGAGCCCAAATGAAGAATGGCGCACATGGCGCCATTCTCCACGTTGCGCGTTACAGCGCAAATCCCCGGTCGGGAGACCAGGGCGTTTATCAGAAGCGTTTGCCTACCGAGATCGAATAGACATACGGGTTGATGTCGACCGTCCCGAGCTTGGCCCCGTTCGCGGAAACATCCGACTCGATGTTGATGTAACGGAAATCGAGATTGATGACCCAATCGTCATTCAGCTCGATGTCGGCGCCCAGTTGCGCCGCCAGGCCGAAGGAATCGTCCAGGCTCAGGCGTGTTACACCCAGCGCATCCGTGAGCTCCTGGTCAACGTCCGTGCTGAAGAAAGTCGTGTAGTTCAGGCCGAGGCCAAAATAGGGCTGGAACTTGCCGTCGGGGATAAAGTGATACTGCACCGAGAACGTCGGCGGCAGATGATCCGTCTCACCAATCGCCAGCGAGCTCGCACCGCCAGGAGCCTGCGTATCGACGATCTTGGCGTCGATGTCATGGCTGAAGGGCCACGCGGCCAGGATGTCGAACGCCCAGTTACGCGTGAACATGTAGGTGCCGGTGAGCGTCAGGCTGGTGCCGTCATCAACCTCGATCGTCGTATTGAGAGCAGCGGCCGGGAAGTCCCGCAGCACGAGGTTGTTGGATTCCGGATCGACCGTACCAACGCCGGCGCGAAGGATCCATGTCCCCTCTTCGTGGGCCATGGCAGGGGCAGCAGCGAGCGTCGCAACGGCGGCCGTCGCGAGAATAGTGGTAAAGCGTTTCATGATGATTTTCCTGTCAAGCGAATCGTTCGCGCCAATGGCAACACTGGCCGCAAGACCACACAATGCGGGCTTTCACGTATGTTGCTCAGGCGTGGAAACCGCGCAGCGGCAGGTCCGCGTTTCGCTGCAACCAGTTGCTCTCCGGGTAGTGACAGGCCTGGTCGATAACGTGCAATGTGTAGGCATGGCGCGATCGGTCCGACAGGTTCGGCCCGCTGTAATGCGGCGCCCTCCCGTCGAAGACGACCAGGGTGCCGGCAGGCGCCTCGGCAGGGACGGTATCGGCTAGGTCGAACGGGGTTTCGTCGATGATCTCGTTGACGATTGCGCCCGATTCATCGCGGTAGTTGCGCTTCCTGAGCGGCGCCTTGTGGGCGCCCGGGATGAAGCGCATGCAGCCGTTCTCGATGGTGGCGTCCTCGAGCGCGAACCAGAACCCTGCGCAGGACTCGGGCTCGGTGTAGATATAGGTCGAGTCCTGGTGACAGAGGACTTCGCCGCCGATACGCGGCGGCTTGAAGATGTACATCGACTGGATGATCCCCGGTTCCTCGAACCCGAGGCTCGCCGCCACGCCCGCCAGTTTGGGCGTGCGTGAAAAGGCATCGAACACGGGGTCGAGGTCGTGCATGGCGTGGCCAACCTTGTTGAGGCTGTCGGCTTTCGACTGCCGCAGGTTACCCTCGTCGTCGAACGCGCCGTCCTCGAGGAAAAAACGAATCTTGTCGCCCGATTCGATGAAATAGTCGTCGGCCTGGTGCGAATCGCTGGCCGTTGAGAACACGGTCTTGACGGTCGCCGGGTCGAAGGCGTCAACCATCTCGAGCATGCGTTGCTTGAGCGAGTCGCAATCGTCCCGGCTAACGAAATTGCGCAGGATCAGTACGCCGCTCTCGCGGTAATCGGCAAGCATTGCAGGCGTCAGGGCGCCTGACTGCGTGGCTTCATAGGCCGGTATAGATTCAGACATGCCTGCCATTCTAACCAAGAGCGGCCATCGGCCGGCTGTTTTCGCGCATGGAAACGCTGGACCCGATGCTACAATTGCGCCACGAGGAGTTCCCATGACAAGACCAACCCGCTGTTTCGTGACGATTCTTGCGGCCCTGCTGCCGATCGCCTGTCAGTCGCAGGATTCTATCGACATCATCGTCGAGGGCGACCACGTCGTCACGATGGACGCGGCGATGACCGTCATCGAGAACGGCGCCGTCGCGATCGACGAGGGTGTCATACTCGCCGTGGGCCCGGCCAGCGAGATCAACGCAGCTTACACTGCCGCACAGGTATTGCCGGGCGCCAATCGTGTCGTCATGCCCGGGCTGGTCAATGGCCACTCGCACGCCGCCATGACCCTGCTGCGCGGCGTTGCCGACGACCTGGCCCTCATGGACTGGCTCAACAACTACATCTTCCCGGCGGAGGTGCAGTTCGTGGACGCCGAGTTCGTCCGCATCGGCACCGAGCTGGCCTGCTGGGAAATGATCCGCGGCGGGACGACGACCTTCGTCGACATGTACTACTACCCCGACACGATCGCCGAGATCGTGGACAGCTGCGGCATGCGCGCCCTGATCTCGGCAACCGTCATCGACCAGCGCAGCCCGGACGCCGAGGACGCCGGCGACTCGATCCGCAAAGGCAGCGGCTTCATCGAACGCTGGCTGGGCAAGAATGACCGCATAACGCCGATCTTCGGTCCGCACGCCAATTACACCCTGAATGCCGAGCAGCTAGAGGCCACTCGCGAGGCGGCGATGAAGTACGGCGTGCCGATCAGCATCCACCTGTCCGAATCTCCTTACGAAGTGCAGTACTCCAAGGACACTTACGGCACGACGAGCATCGAGTTGTTCGAGTCGATCGGGTTTTTCGACGGGCCCACAATCGCGGCGCACGTGGTCTGGCCAACCGAGAGCGAGATCCCGATCCTGGCCGAGCGCAAGGTCGGCGTCATCCACAACCCGACGTCGAACATGAAAATTGCCTCGGGTATTGCGCCGATCACCGACATGCTGGCCGCCGGCGTTCTCGTCGGCCTCGGTACCGACGGCGCGGCCAGCAATAACGATCTCGACATGTGGGAGGAGATGCGACTTGCGGCCTTCCTTCAGAAAGTCGAGCAGATGAATCCGGAAGTGCTCTCCGCCGAAACCGTACTGCGGATGGCGACGAGCGGCGGCGCTACGGCCATCGGCCTGGGCGACAAGATCGGTACGCTCGAGCCAGGCAAGCGCGCCGACCTGATCCAGGTGGCGTTCGAGGACGTGCACCATGTTCCGACCTATGACGTCGTGTCGCACCTCGTGTATGTGAACGACGAGCAGGACGTGGCGTCAGTCGTCGTCGACGGCATGGTGCTGATGAACGAACGTGAAATGCTGACCATCGACACGCAGCGCGTCGCCCGCGAGGCAACCGAACTCGCCGCCCGCATACAGAGCGCGCTCGAGGAGAGGAACCGCTGATGCTGCGTGCGATCGGGGCAGTGGTCGCCGGACTGGTCGTCGCCGTTGGCATCATCATGGCCGTGCAAGTGATCGGCCACAAGATCTGGCCGGCGCCCGAAGGTCTCGACTGGAATGACGCCGAGGTCATCCGCACCTACACGTCGCAGCTGCCGTTTCTCGCGCTGCTGTTCCCGATCATCTCGTACTTCCTCGGTACGCTCGCCGGCACCTATGTCGCCTGCAGGATCAGCAGTGCGAAGCCCCTGGCGCTGGTCGGCGTGGTCGGCCTGGTTCTGCTGGCGTTCACGATCGCTAACCTGATCTCGATTCCGCACCCGGTGTGGTTCTCGGTAACGGCCGTAGCAGCCGTGATCATCGGCGGTTGGCTGTCCTTGCAGCTTGCCGGCAGGCGGCAAGCCCAAGCCTCGTCTTAGGTCCGGGGCTCCAGGAAACTCGTTCCGTACTCCGTAGGCGGCAGGTCAAAGTAGTCCGCTATTGTCTGGCCGATGTCAGCAAACGTCTCGCGCTTGCCCAGGGCGCCGGACCGGATACCCCTGCCGTAAGCCAGCACCGGGATATGCTCGCGCGTGTGATCCGTGCCCTCCCAGGTCGGGTCGCAGCCGTGATCGGCGCACAGGAACAGCACGTCATCGTCGTGCAGCGCGGCGAGCAGTTCGGGCAGGCGCGCATCGAAGTACTCGAGCGCTTCCGCATAGCCATCGACGTCGCGGCGGTGGCCGTACAGCATGTCGAAGTCGACGAAGTTGGTGAACACGATCGTGCGATCGCCGGCCTCCCGCAGCATGTCCAGCGTGGCGTCGAACAGCGCGGCATTGCCCGTGGCCTGGATCTTGCGGGTGATGCCCTTGTGCGCATAGATGTCGGCGATCTTGCCGACGCTGATCACGTCGCCGCCGGCTGCCACGAGCTTGTCCAGCACCGTATCGGCGTGCGGCGGCGTCGTCAGGTCGCGGCGATTGCCGGTGCGCGCGTAGCTGTCCGGACCATCGCCGACGAACGGCCGCGCGATCACCCGGCCGATCTTGTACTCGTCGACAAGTTCACGCGCGATGTCACACAGCTCGTAGAGGCGATCCAGGCCGAAGGCCTCCTCGTGCGCTGCAATCTGGAACACGCTATCGGCCGACGTGTAGAAGATCGGCTTACCGGTGCGCACGTGTTCCTCGCCGAGCTCGGCGATGATCGTCGTTCCGGACGCGTGGCAGTTGCCGAGGTAGCCCGGCAGGTTGGCGCGCTCGACCAGCGCGTCGAGCAGTTCCTGTGGGAACGTGTTCTCTTTCTCGGTGAAATAGCCCCAGTCGAACATCACCGGCACGCCGGCGATCTCCCAGTGACCGCTTGGCGTGTCCTTGCCGCTGGAAAGCTCCTCGGCGAAGCCGTAGGCGCCGACGATCTCGGCATCGGTAATCGCCCCGGCCGGAAAATCACCGGTGCTGTCACGGCTGGCGTGGTACAGGCCCAGCTTCGCCAGGTTGGGCAGGGCGAGCGGTTTGCCGGCCGCGGCGCGCTCGCGGGCAATGCTCCCGAAGGTGTCCGACCCGGCGTCACCGAACCCGGCGGCATCGGCCGTGGCGCCGATGCCGAATGAATCCAATACCAGTATGACTGCTCTGCCCATGTCTTCCTCATCACGCCTGGAGAGCGAAAAACAGCCCCGCCAGAGCGGCATTCATCAGGTTGACGAGTGTACCGCCAATCACCGCCTTTAGACCAAGTCTAGCGATATCGTGCCGTCTTTCCGGAACGATCGCTCCAAGCCCGCCAAGCAGTATGGCGATCGATGACAGGTTGGCGAAACCGCAAAGCGCGAACGTGATGACCAGCTGGGTGTGCGGGGACAGCGCTTCCTTGATTTGCACGAACGACAGGTAGGCATAGAACTCGTTGATGACGAGTTTCTGGCCGATCAGGCTGCCCGCCTCGGCCGCCTCGGCGACGGGTACGCCGATCAGCAGCGCGATCGGCATGAACAGCTTGCCGAGCAGCCACTGCAGCGTCAGGCCGTCGAAGCCGAACCAGGCGCCGATGCCCGACAGCGCCCCGTTGACCAGTGCGACCAGCGCGACGAAGGCGATCAGCATGGCGCCGACGCTGAACGCGACCTGCATGCCGGTCATCGCCCCGTTGCCGATCGCCTCGAAGATGTTGACCGGCTTGTCGGTCTCGCCGAGGTTCTTCGGGTCAAACTCCTCCGGGCGCTCCTCGGTCTCCGGGATCATTAGCTTGGCCATCAGCAGGCCGCCCGGCGCCGCCATGCAACTCGCCGTAATGAGGTACTTGAGCTCCACGCCGAGCTGGGCAAAGCCCATCATCACGGCGCTCGCTATCGTCGCGCAGCCGCCGACCATTACGGCGAACAGTTCGGATTCGGTCATGCCCTTGAGATACGGCCGGATCACGAGCGGCGCATCGGTGTGACCGACGAAGATATTCGAGACGGCGGAGATCGACTCGGGATGGCTGGTCCTGAGCAGGCGATGCAGCCAGCCTCCGACCGTGCCGACGACCACTTGCATGATGCCGAGGTAGTACAGCACCGACATCAGCGCACCGACGAACACGATCACCGGCAACACGTTAAGCGCCACCGTGAAGCCGAGATTTTCCTCGAAATTTTCGCCAAAGACGAACTTGACGCCATCCATGGCGAAGTTGAGGACGTGCCGCACGCCGCGCACCGCCGCATCGAGCGCGACGCCGCCTTGCGGCACATAGAGCACCAGGCCCGCGATTGCAGCCTGCAGCAGCAGCGCCGTCCCGATGGTTCTCCAGTTGATGTGGCCACGCGCCGTGGACGCAGCGTAGCCGATGCCGAGCATCGCGAGCACCCCGGCAATGCTCGTTAGTATTGTCATTATTATTTGCCCGTCCCCGGTGCGGACGAGCTTACTAGAACAGTCTTTCGATGTCCTCCCTGAGGGCTTCCTCGGCCTTCTTGAGGTCCGACTGCAGATCCTCGAACTCCTGCTCCAGCGGGCTGACGAGCACGGCCGTCTCGGCCTGCCACTCGATCGACGGGATAACCAGCTGTTGGGCAACGGGTTCCGTCGTCGGGATAGCCGGTTCAGGTTCTTGCAGGTTCAAAACCGCGATGAGCACGATAGCGGCTGCTACGCCGGTGAGGCTGCTCGCCCACCAGAAAGCAGGTGGGCGCGCGGACCGCCGCGGTTCGGCCGGCTGCTGCGGCTTGATGTTTTCGAGCGACGCGCGGATGCGGTCGTCCAGTTCGTCGGATACCGCGCATTCAATATGCGCGGCGTCTTCACGGAGTCGTTTGGCGAGTTTATCCATAGGCCTTGCTCTTTACGTCAGTAGCGAGGTTGTCGAGTTCCACCTCGAGGGTCTTGCGCCCTCTCATGAGGTTTACCTTGGTCCATGACAGGGACCTTTCAAGCACCGCGGCGATGTCGTTTATCGACATGTCCTCGACGTAGCGCAGCCACATGGCTGTATACACCTCGTCGGACAGTCTGCGCCTCGCGGACAGCCAGAGGTTCTGGCGGTCCTGGTGCCGGATGCAGTGGCTGAGCGGGTCGTTCTCCTCGTCGGCAAGCTCACCCAGCTCCACCGTATCGGCCGTCTTCAGTTTCGCGGCGTTGTTGATCGCGATGCGATACAGCCAGGTGCTGAAGCGCCACTGCGCGTCGTAGCTGTGCAGGTAGCGATAGGCATTGATCAGGGTGTCCTGCAGCGCATCCTCGGCGTCGGCGAAGCTGGCCGAGCGTGTCAGCAGGAAACGCAGCAGCCCGTCGCGATACGTGCCGACGAGCTCCGCAAAGGCCGCGGCGGAGCCTTTCCGTGCTGCCTCGATCAATGCCGCTTCGCTGTTCAAATCACTCGATCGCGGCGACGACGACTTCGGGGTCCAGCGCGACGCTGATCGTCAGCTTCGTCTCGTCGACATCGACGCTGGTGTTCTGCAGGAACGACGAGACCTCGGGGTCCAGGTCGTCGTTGAATACCTGCAGGCTGATCAACCCACGTACGATGCTGGCCAGCGAGTCGGCCATCTCGGGTTCGGCGGTAACGAGCTGCGCCTCGATCGAGATCTTGCCCTTCTTGTCGGCTACCAGCAGGGCTGCGTGCTTGGTGTTGCGCAGGATGTTGGAATCCCAGTCGCCGTTGCCGTCCAGGCCCGCCGTGTGGGCGCCGGCCTGGATCAGGCCGCGTTCCGCGCTGAGCACGAATAGCTGCCCTTTCTCGGACCTGGTGCTCGAGATACGGCCCTTGTTGTCCAGCAGCTGTTCCATCTTCTCGCGCGTCGACGTGACGATAAGCTTGTTCTTGACGGCGAAGCTCAGGAAAACGCCGTTGTCGAAAGAATCGACATCGATCTTGATTTCGTCGCCTTCGAACTCGACGTCGTCGTCATCCTTGATGTGATAGAAGGCTTTGCCGCCGGACCCGTACCGGTCCATCGAGACCGAGGACGCGCCCATGGCCACGATCTTGTCCTCGGTGTCGCGACTGATGTTGCCTTCGATGACGATGACGGTGCCGTCGTTCTCGGTCGCAAACGCCGTCAGGCTGTCCGCCTCCTTGTCGAGGTCGAAGCCGGCATCTTCACGGATGTCCTCGAAAACCTCGTCCTGCAGCCAGGCGTAAAGGTGCCGGCCCGCCTCGCTCGAGCGCATCTGCTCGAAATCCGCGTGGAAATACCATTTGGAGGAACCCGGCAGGTCGTCCGCGCTAATGGCCGACAACGCCGCCACGGGCGCCAGGAACAGGAATACGAGTATCAGGGGTCTCAATTGCCGCATGATCGTGTCCTCACGATGTGACTGGTGTTATCTGCTTGTAGTCGCGTCGCGGCAAAAAGGTTACAGGTTCATCTGCTCCGTGACGGCACGGTTGGCGGCTGACGCAATATGCCGTTCAGGAAGTCGCGGCGCGTGATGTCGCGTTTGTCAGTCACTGCTCTCGGGTTCGCGGAATGTCAGTTTGCTCACAACGAATGTCGCAACGAATCCCGCAATGAAACCCGGAATAGCCTCGTAGAGGTCGTAAGTCTGTGCCTTGAAAACTTCGACCCAGATAATGCTCGTGGCAAAACCGGCGATCATGCCCGCAATTACACCAGACCAGGTGGTTCGCTTGTAATACAGGAGGCAAAGCAGCGTCGGGCCAAATGCCGCACCGAGCCCGGACCAGGCATACAGCACGAAGTCGAAAATTTTGCGCTGATCATCCAATGCGACAACGATGCCGAGCACGCCGATCACGACGGTCACGACCTTGCCGAAGACGGCGAGCTGGTGATCACTCCTGGCGCTGCCCATGATCTTCTGCATCGTATCGCGTACCACGGCCGACGACGCGAGCAGCAGCAGCGAGTCCGCCGTGGACATGATCGCCGATATGACGATGACGAGCAGGACGCCGGCAACGAGTGGCGAAAACAGCTCGCTAGACAACATGGGGAAGATCTGTTCGGGATCGCTCAATCCCGGGAACAGCGCACGGCCCGCAATGCCGGCCGTGACGGCGCCAAACGTGAAGACAAACAGCACGGCCACAGACACCCAGCGAGCCTTCTTGAGCTCCGCCTCCTCGCGTATCGACATATAACGAACGAGCAGCTGCGGCACGCCGAGGAACGGCAGGCCGATGCCGACGAAACTCGCGATCGCGATCCACCCCGGGAAGCCGTCGCCGGTCAACGAGAACATGTCAGTCAGCCCCGGATCCTCGGCGGCGAGCGTCGCCATGATCGTGTCCCAGCCGCCGGCCGCATCAATCGCCACGATCGGCACGAACAGCAAGCCGAGGAACATCAGCACGCCCTGCAGCACGTCCGTGTAGGACACCGCCTTGTGGCCGCCGATAAACGTGTAAGCAATGATGATCACGGACCCGGCAACCACGCCCCACTCGTAGGGAATGCCGAGGAAACCGTCGAGCGCCTTACCGGACGCCACCATCTGCGCAGTGACGTAGATCGTCACCATCGACAGGATGATGACGACGGCAACGCCGCGTACCAGGTGCCAACGGTCCTGGAATTTGGCGGCGAGCGCGTCGGGCACGGTAATCGAATCGTGTTCGTCCGAGAGGCGCTTGAGCCGCCTCGAGATCAACCACCATGACCCCGCGATACCGAGGATCTCGCCAACGACTACCCAATAGGCCTGTGCGCCCACGGCATAGCCCATGCCCGTGAGGCCCAGCAGCAGCCAGCCGCTTTCCCCGGTCGCGTTGGTGCTGAAAGCGACGACCCAGAACGGCAGCTTCTTGCCGGCCAGGTAAAAGCCCTTGAGCGTCTGCGTCTCGCGGCGGCTCCAAATCGCGAACCCGACCAACAGGCCGAGATAGACGATCATGACCGCAAGTACGGAATCCATTCTTGTTATTTACTCGATCTGCGACATCCGTCCGGCAATGATGCCGGCGACGAGCAGGAAGACGCCAATGCCAAAGAGGTACTCGGGATAAACCCGGAATATGCCGCAATAAAAAATCAGGGCGACGTTAACGAACATGAACACGTTGATCAGCATGCTCTTGCGAATGACGGCTTTCGGGAAGCGCAGGCGCGAAATCATCAGGATTGCGAGCACGAACATGATGATCGGCAGGTAACGGTGCAGCGGCAGCACTTCGGCGATGTCCGGGTGATAAATCAGCACGAGCACCATCGATGCCACGAGGCCGCCGCCGGCGCCAGTGATCGGGACACCCAGGAACCAGCCGTGGCCGGGGGAATGCGTGCCAAGATTGAAACGCGCCAGGCGCATCGCGCCGGCGAGCACGAACACGCCACAGGCCAGCGCCAGCACCCAGAACTGCCCGGTCTCGACCTCGACGCCGGCGATCTCCAGCCCGGCATTGAAGACGAGGACGCCGGGCGCCACGCCGAAGGACACGAGGTCGGCCATCGAGTCGAACTCGGCGCCGAAGTCGGACGTCGCTTTCAGCAGCCGCGCCGCCAGTCCGTCCATCGTGTCGAGCAGGCCGCACCACACGATCAGCCACGCCGCGAACTCGAGATCGCCAAGCTGCGCGCTGACGATCGACGCCAGGCCGAGCAGCAGGCTCAGCGCCGTGAAGCTATTCGGTATCGAATATCGGAGTCTTCCCATCCCGCGGCTTATTCTGCCTGAAAACGGGGGTCGTTACCTGCGGCCGGGGCGCAGGTAGCGGCCGCCCGAGATCCCGATAGGTCCGCCGTCGACGACGATCTGCATCGGCACGCCGTCGCGAATGAAGTCCACCACGACCGGCTGGCCGGGCTCTGCCGCCATGGTCCTCTCGCCCAGGTCACTGAAACTGAACACGCGCTCGCCGCCGTAGGCCACGATCTGGTCGCCAGGCTGCAGCCCGGCTCTTTGTCCCGGCGAAGACTCGAGCACCGACCCCACGGCGACCGCTGTCGGGTAGCCGGAGGCCTCCAGATATTGCTCGTACTCGACATCCCCGATCTCGGCGCGCAGCGCCCGGTCCGGGTCCCTGATCTGCTCGAAGCCCTCCGGTCGCTCGCCTGTCCGACGGTACTCATAGGCAGCCTGCATGCTTTGCATCCGCAGCTCCGATTCGCGCCTGAGAATCCAGGCGGCGCGGTCCTCCGACAAACCGGCCTCGACCAGCCGTAACCGAAGCGAGTCGGCGTCATCCGGCCGACGCTGTTGACGCGCTTCACGAGATCGCTCCGGCGCACTGCCTTCGTCGCTGCGTGCCGCGGCGACGGACTGCCCGGCGCTGATCTCATCAAGCGCCAGGTACAGGGCCTGCAGCTCCTCTTCCAGCAGCATGCGCGCGTTGCGCTCCTCGGCGACCGCGGCCTCGAGCGCGCGAATGCGCTGCTCGGTGCCGGCCGACTGATCGAAATGCAGCCCGGGATTGGCCGCCGGGGTCGCCAGCGGCGCCGGTTCGCGGGTGAACAGGACCACAGCCAGCGCCATGCCGCCGGCGAGCAGGCTGATCGTGATCGCGAGCAAGTTCTTGTTCATGTCACGCCCCCGGTTTTGCAACCTATTCTAATGGTTCGCGCATCTAACGGTTGACACGTACAGCGTTCGACAGCTGAACGCCGCTAGAATTGCGTGTCTAACCAGTTAGTTAATCCTGGGGGAACCCGAAAATGCGCAAATTCTTACTGCCTGCGGCAGCGCTGCTGCTCGCATTCTCGCCGGCGTTCGCCGACAACCACGAATCCGCCGAGGTCGACCCGAGTGCGACCTGGGACCTGACCGAGCTGTTCCCGACCGTCGAGGCCTGGGATGCGGCGCGCCAGGAAGTGCTCGCGGAACTGCCGAAGATCGAGGCCCGCCGCGGCACGCTCGGCGATAGCGCCGACGCCCTGTACCAGGCCTACCGCCACGTGTCGGACACCCTGCGCAAGGGCGGGCGCGTGTTCGTCTATGCGTCGCTTAACGCCGACGAGGACCTGCGCGAGGGCGGCCCGCAGGAGCGCCGCCAGCTCGCGCAGATCATGTTCTCGCAGTTCAACGAGGCGACCGCCTGGATGCAGCCCGAGCTGATCGAGGTCGGCCGGGAAGTCGTCGAGTCGTTCATCAACGAAGACGAGCGTTTGGCGCCGTTCGCGTTCCAGCTCGACAACAGCCTGCGCAACGCGCCGCACACGCTGGGCCAGGAAGCCGAGCAGACGCTGTCCTACCTCACGCAGACCTTCGGCGCGCCGAACAACATTTACAGCCTGATCGCCAACTCCGACATCCCGTGGCCGACCGTCACGCTGTCCACGGGCGACGAGGTGACGATCGACTCGCAAGGCTACGGGCGCGTCCGCGGCAGCCAGAATCGCGATGATCGCAAGCTGGCGTTCGACACCTTCTGGTCGAAGTGGGAGGAATACCGCAACTCGGTGGGCATGGTGCTGAACTCGCACGTTCAGACCCAGGTCGGTCTGGCCAAAGCGCGCAATTACGACAGCGTGCTGCATCGCGAGCTGTTCGCCGACAACATCCCGCCGGCCGTCTACACGACGCTCGTCGAGGAAGTGAACAAGGCGCTACCGACGCTGCACCGCTATTTCCGTCTGCGCGCGCGCATGCTGGGGATCGACCAGATGCACTACTACGACATCTACCCGCCGCTCGTGTCGCTGGACAAGGAATTCGATCTTGAAACCAGCAAGCGCATCACGCTCGAAGCTATGTCCGTACTCGGCGACGACTGGGTCGACATGCAGGAAGCGGCGATGAATGAGCGCTGGATGCATGTCTATCCGCAGCGCGGCAAGCGGTCCGGCGCCTACATGTCCGGTTTCGCTTACGACGTGCACCCGTACATCCTGCTCAACCACAACGACGATTACTCGTCGCTGTCGACGTTTGCGCACGAATGGGGCCACGCGATGCACACGTTGTACGCGAAGCAGAAGCAGCCGTTCGAAACGGCCGGCTACTCGACGTTCATCGCCGAGATTCCATCGACCTCGCTCGAGCTAATCCTGCAGGACTACATGGATGAGAACGCCAAGTCGATCGAAGAACGCCTGTTCTATCTCGGGCATGCGCTCGAAGGTATGCGCGGCACGTTCTTCCGCCAGACGATGTTCGCCGAGTTCGAGCTTGCACTGTACGAGGCGGCGGAGCGCGGCGAAGCGCTATCCGGCGATCGCATCACCGAGATTTACGGCGAGATCCTGCGCCGCTATCACGGGCACGATGAGGGCGTGGTCGTCATCGACGACCTCTACACGAATGAGTGGATGTTCGTTCCGCACTTCTACTTCAACATGTACGTGTACCAGTACGCGACGTCAAAGACCGCCGGTACGGCGCTCTACGCCAAGATCATGGAAGACCGCGAGGCGGGCGTCGAGAATTACAAGGACTTGCTGCGTGCCGGCGGCTCCGACTACCCGTACCTGCTGCTCGTCGAGGCCGGCGTGGACATGGCCAAGCCGGGACCGTACCTGGCTATCGTCGCCGAAATGAACGCGATCATGGACGAGATGGAGCGTCTGCTGGACGAGCTCGACTGACCGTGGCTTCGCACCGGGTGGACGGGTACGCCGTCAGCCCGGTGCGAGTAGTAACGATCTTCCCCGGCTCAAGCGCGCCGCTGAAGGTCTGGGTGCGCTGCTGCTGCGCCCCCGCCGCATCGACGTAGGCGAAGCGAACCTGCACGTCGATGACCTCCACCGGCGTGTCGTTGCGCACCTGTAGCGCAACCTGTCCGTTGTCATCGACGCCACAGGCGGACGCCACGTAGGCGGCAGGCTGCTGCTCGAGCTCGAGATAGACCAGGCGCTCGTAGGCAGCCTTGCCGACGTCGCCGCCACCCTTGGCGACAACCTTGTAATGGTCGATCGCCTCGCTGGTGGCGCCCCGCTCCGCCTTGATGTCGCCAAGGACGAGATGCGCCGGGGCCGTCGGCAGGTACTCGAGGCTGCGCTCGAGGTCCGTCAGCGCGGCGTCGTCGCGATCGAGCCTGTGTTGAGCAAGCCCGCGCTGCAGGTAGTAGTAGAAAAAGTCGTCGCGCCGGCCGATCGCCCGGTTGTAATTGGTTACGGCCATGTCGTACTGCTCGTTCATGAGCCGGACATCGCCGCGCAGCGCATGAAAGTGCGCCTCGTCGGGGAATAGCGTCAGCGCCTCGTTGGCCAGCGCAAGTGCAGCAACCGGGTCCTTCTTGCCCAAGGCCGCGCGGCCGTCGTCATAGGCCTTATAGGCCGGCAGGACCTCGCGGGTCGTACGCATGGCGGCTGCATACCTGTCTTCCCCGATAATGCCGCCTTCCGGCAGGTTCTTGAGCCGCCGGCGGTTGGCGTCCACGCGCTCCTGCGACGGCGGATGGCTGGCGAACAGGCCGCTCAACCAATCCTGCTTCTGGCCCTCGCTCAAGCGTACGAAGGTCTCCTGCAGCGTGACGGCGCCCTGCGGGTCGTACCCGGCCTTCGACATGTAACGCATGCCGTACTTGTCCGACTCGAGCTCCGCGTCACGACCGTACTTCATGAGCGTCAGCTGGCCGGCGAGACCCGCCCCGACCGCCGCGAGGTCGCCATAGCCGCTGTCGCTGGCCGCGATCGTCGTGGCGACTACCAGGCCCTGCGTCAGCATGCCGCGTGACTGCTGCTGGGCGGAATGCCGCGCGGCCGCGTGTGTTACCTCGTGGCCGAGAACCGCAGCGAGTTCCGCCTCGGAGTTCATCTCGGTCAGCAACCCGCGATTGATCGCGATCTTGCCGCCCGGCAGCGCCCAGGCGTTGGGGACCGAGTTGTTGAGCACGACAAACTCGTAAGGCAGGTCGACGCCGCTCTCGTTGGCCACCTTCATGCCGACGTTACTCACGTACTCAGTCAGTATGGGGTCGACGTCGTAGACGCCGCCCTGCGACTGCTGCATGGGCACATAGCTCTGCTCGCCCATAGCGAGCTCCTGCTCGCTGCTGACCAGCATGAAGTCGCGATCGCCGGTAACGGGATTGACGGAACATCCGGCCACCAGGCCGGCAGTGATGGGGAGGATCAGGGAGTGCCAGCGCATGCCGGCATTATAAAAGAAACGGCCCCGCAAGCGGGGCCGTTGAATCAAGGGAATTCAGAGGGGGATCAGAATTCCCAGGAAAATGCCACGGAATACGTCGTGCCCGGGTCTTCCTCGAAAACCGTGATCTTGCGTCCCGGCTCGGAACGCGTGATCTCGATTGTGTCGCCGAGGATGTTCTGGGCTTTCGCTTTGACCGTGAATCGATCGGTCGGGTACCAGAAATACGTCGCGTCGAGGGACTTGAACGGCTGCTCGATCGCATCCGGACCGAAGCGGCCGAAAGCGAAGACGCGCTCGCCGAACACGTTGTAGATCAGGGACCCTGTGTGCTTTGAGTCGTACGAGTCGAATCCGAGCATGAAGTTGGCCACATACTCGGACGCGCCCGACAGCTGACATTTGTTCTTGACGACTCTGACCTGCTGGCCCTCGGTCTCTGTTTGGAAACACGACACCTGAGTGGTACCCGAATCATTCGGGTCATTCGGATTGCCCGGAACGAGCTCGGTCTCCTGAAGCGTCAGGTTTCCCTGCACAAACATCGTATCGAAGATGCCGCCAAGAAAAGCGAGCTCCTTGAGGCCTTCGATCTCGATGCCACGAACCTCCGACGAATCGGCGTTCAGAATTTCACGCGCAATGGTCGTATCCGAGGCGGGGATCTCGAAGAATTCGATCGGATCCTCAATATCCTTCTGGAACAGCGTAATCGTGAAGTTGTCGCCGTTGCCTAGGAACCACTCTGCACGCAGGTCGATGTTATCCACTTTCGAGGGCACGACGCCCGGGTTACCGCGAACGAGGTCCCCAGTGATCGGGTCGATGTAGCTCGATCCGGTAAGCTCACGCAGGTCGGGACGTACCGCAGTCTCACTGTAGCCAAGCCGCAGCTGGAACGTTTCCGCCAACCAGTCGGTCATGTAGGTAACCGACGCGGCCGGATAGTATTCGTCCTCGGTGAACGTGCGCTCTTCGAGGATAGCCGGATCGGTCGTGACCTGCGGGTTCTCTTCCGAGAAGCCCCACGGATTCCACTCAACTGCGACCTGGCGGTAGTCCTCCCAGCGCGCGCCCACTGCGAACCGCCACGAATCCTTGTACGTCCAGTCCACTTTGCCCCACATCGAGTCGGTCACGGTTGCGGCCAGGTAGCTGTTGGTGTTCGAACCCTGGCGATCAAACTGCACGTCGTTAACATAGGCAAGCGATTCGTCGATCTGCGTCAACGGATCGTCGGGGAAGCGCTCGAAGAGGTTCTCGTCCGAGAACACCTGGTCGAGCGGCCCTTCGAGAACCGACTGGTCCACGACCGACAGGAAGCCGAGGCTGAATTCGGACTGCTCGTAGGTACGGACCTTCTGCGCGTGATCGTAGCCACCCGACACCTCGAGGTAGCTGTTCCGGAGGCTGATCGGCAACGTGCCTTTCCAGCCGTAGTTCTCGACCTCGTCCTCGAGCTCCGTGAAGCGATACTCGGCGGCTGAGGATTGCCGCGTCACGCGATCCGAGAGCACCCTGCCCGTGACGGGATCAGTGACCGTCTCGGAGTTGATGACTACGCGGTTGGGGATGTCCGTCTCGGCCGTCGAATCGGAGTAAAACCACTCAATCGACGTTTCTTCCGGCAACCAGTCAATAAGCCTTGACATACCACCGAGCAACTCGCGCGTGGCGCTGCCGAGGTAGTGCGTGCCCGCGATCTGGTGGGTCGTCATGTTGCGCTCTTCGAACTCCAGCCGGTAGTCACGGAAGCCCTGGCCGTCCGACTTACGGTTGTTCTCGTTAAAGAAGTCGAACACCTCGGTTTCGTCGTCAGTGTTGCGCAGGAACAGGCTGGTGGTCTCGAGCTCGTGGTCCTCGGCGAACTTGAGGCCCAGGTTGAGCGTGCCGGTGATGTTTACGCTGCGGGTCGTCTCCTCGCGCACACCGTTCTCCTCCTCGGGCTCGCCGAAGGTTGCGGTCCTGGTCCTGCGCCAGCGCCAATCGGTCTCATAGGAGCCGCCGACATTCCAGCCGAAGTCCCAGTCGGCGCCAATCTCATGGGTGTTGCCAACACTTGCGCGCAAATCGTAATCCGGGTCGGCGCTGGTCTCCCGAATCGCAACCTCGCGATTGAGCTCCGCGCCGAGCTGGCGGTTGACGGTCTGCGCGTCGAACAGCGTCGAGGTTGGATCCTGGCGATGCAGGAAGCTGTTGATGTTGTTGACGTTCGGATTGCCCTGGAACGCGACGACACCGTTGATGAGTCCGCGCGACAGCTTGCGCGTGCCATCGTCGGTGCCGAGGCTGTCGTCACCCCCGCCCTTGTAGGTCAGCACATCGCTGGGGTTCTCGTCATTGAAGGCGATACCGGCCTCAAACTTGAGCGTGAAGCCGTCCGGGATGCCCTTGGTGCGGATATCTACAGCTCCGCCGCCGAAGTTCGCCGACAGCTCCGGCGAGTACGATTTCTGGACACGCAGCGATTCCACGACCGAGGTCGGGAACACATTGAGCGGGATAACGTTGCGGGTCAGATCCACGGAAGGGATGTAGGCGCCGTTGAGCGTGGTCTGCGAGTAGCGCTCACCGAGGCCACGGATATAAACGTACTTGTCCTGAACGAGCGTGAGCCCCGGGATTCGCCGCAAAGCACCCGCAACCGTCGAATCGCCAAGACGACTGATCGTGTCGGCGCCGAGCAGATCGGTCGCGAATGCGTCGTCCATGCGCTCGTTGATCAGCTGCTGGCTGGAACTGATGAAGCG
This sequence comes from Woeseiaceae bacterium, assembly GCA_030066075.1. Lineage (GTDB taxonomy): Bacteria > Pseudomonadota > Gammaproteobacteria > Steroidobacterales > Woeseiaceae > UBA1847. The sequence continues at coordinate 39,270 of JASJCH010000020.1, read as the reverse complement.
ACCCGTTACGATGACTTCTTCAACGTCAGCCGAGACGTTCGTACCCTCTTCCTGCGCATGCGCCGTCGAATGCCAACCAGATAGAGCGGTAACCAGGCCCAGCCCCAAAATCCGGTTCCTGGACACCACAGTGATTACTCGAACCACAGCGGCTGGCCCCGCGTGGCATTGCCGTTGGCATCAACGCCATCGAAGATGCCGTAGGTCCAGCCTGCCGCCCAGTCGGACGACGCTTCCAACGCTCCCAGGAAGTCGCCTGTCGATGGTTGTGTCGTGCCCGTCGGCGCCAGGCCGTCAACCTGAGAGGATGCCCAGCTGATCGAGTAAATCGGCGGATTCTGAGCGCTTGCTTCGAGCAGCTGCAGCCCTGAGTCGGCAGCTACCGTCGGGTCGGTGGCTACACCATCGGCGAGAGTCGCGAACTGGTTGCCAACGCTTTCGGCCCAGGCCTGCTCGTCGGCGAATCCGCCGATGGCGTTACCTCGGGAGTTCTCCTGGCAGGCAAAGATGACCTGGTTCAGCTGCAGGTCGCCATTGACCGCGGCATCTTGCGTTTCGGCACTGTCAATGCGCAGGCAATAGTTATCGTCGCCTGATGACGTGTCGTTGGCACCGAAACTGGAGATCACGAGCGCATCGTTGATGACTGGGTGGATGCCCTCGCGCAGGCGCCAGCCCGAACCGTCGGAGTGCGTGCCGCCCTCGTTCGCCGAGACGATGCAGGTCAGTCTGTTAATCGTCGGGGCACTGTTGAGGTCGCGCGCGATAAAGTCATCCTTCGTCGGCTGGTCAAGACCCGAGTATGAGCCGAGACCGTCAGCCTCGATGCAGTGATCGCCGTCATTTTCCTGCTGGATGACAAGGGCGTTCGTGATCGTGCCGTTGTAACCTTCGTCGATGTCGATAGAGTCGTCGCGAACGTAGACAGCGACGAGATTGGTGATGTCGACGCTGCCGCCGAACATCTCAACACCATCGTCATAGGTCGAATAAACCTGCAGGTTCTCGATAACCGTGCCGCTGCCGACGCCGCCGAACGAGATGCCGTTCAGCTCGTCGCCGTTGGCAACCTGGGCGCCGGTGTGCTTGACGCGCACGTAGCGCAGGATGCCTGAGCTGTCGGCGTCGTTGTCGCCGCCGTATTGCGACTCGTCGTCACCGACGGAACCTTCCGCCTCGATCGAGCACTCGGTGCCCGGGGTCAGTTGAAAGCCAGGCTCGCCCCGAACGCCGTCGTAGCTGCACTTGTTGCTGACGCCGAAACCGTTGATGACGATGCCGCCCCACTGCTGGACATCTTCCGGCAGGACCGTGCCGTTAATGTCGGAAACCGATGTGAACGTGATCGGGTTGTTGGCGTTGCCGTCAGCAAGGATGCGCGAGCCGCGGTTAATGATGACGAAGTCACTGTTCGTCTGGAAGGCGAGCGTGGCACCAGCTTCGATCGTCAGCGTCGGGCCGTCGCCACCCTCGATGATTCCTGCGGCTGTGAGGTCGGCCTGTGTACGGTATGTCTCGCCGACAAACAGGCTCGATGTGAAGATATGCACGCCGCCGTTTGGCAGAGCCGGGATGAACAGATCAACATCGAGGTTGTTCTGCGGTCCGACGAAAGCAGAGCCGTAGGTGCAGTTGCCGTTGCCGTCGTCCGTACCCTGCAAGGTCTGTCCGGCACGAACGAAAGAAGCGCAGTTCTGATTGGGGTTGCCACCGCCACTGTTGTTGATCGTGGTGTTGTTGCTGTCCGTCACCGTCGTGGCGGGCTTGATATTGACGTCGCCGCTTGAGCATGCGGCCAGCGCTATCGCCGAACAAGCAACGGTGAACAGTTGAGTACGGTTCATTTTCCTCTCCAGGTTGTGTAATGGCCGCCGCACCGTCGGCGGCGATCAGTCGGGTAGGACTCTCTCGGTCCATCGAGGCGGCCAAACTAGCGCTGGCATGTGGAGCGGATGTGACAGATTTGTCACGGCTACGTTACGACGCTCGGTCAGGTATGCAGCGAAAACCGGTAGCCGGCGCCCCGCACAGTCTGGAGGTAACCTGCATAGTCGAACGGTTCGAGTACGCTGCGCAGGCGGCGTATATGCACATCGACCGTTCGCGGGCCGACTGATACGTCCCGGTCCCACACATACACGAGCAGCTGCTTGCGGCTAAATACCCGATCCTGGTGCGTCATGAGGAAGAGGAGAAGACGGTATTCGCGAGGTGCAAGCGTTACAAATGTGTCGTCGACCGTGACGCGGTGGCCGATCTTGTCAATTGCAATTCCACCGGCATTAACCCGACCCGCATCCGCATTGTTTGCGGGGCGATTGAGACAAGCACCAATGCGCGCAGTCAACTCCTGCAAGTCCACGGGCTTAGCGACGAAGTCGTCGGCGCCGGACTCGAGCGCGGCAACCACGTCACCCGATCCGGGAGCCGCCGAAGTCATCAATACGCGCAGGTGACGCAGTTTTTCACTACTGCGGACATCATTGAGCAGCTCGATACCGCTGAGGTCCGGGAGCGCGAATTCGCAGACCATCAGGTCCGGGCAGGTATCATGCACTGCCTCGATGGCCGAGCCAGCCGTAGCCAGTTCGTCGACGTCATGGCCGAGCTCTCGCAGTTCCTGAGCAATCCGCTGCCGCAACTCAGCATCCGAGTCGACGAGCAGGATAGATGCCAATGTCATTTCGAATCCTGGGCTATCCGGTCACCCGGTCTACTAAAGCACCGGCGTTTTACACTCCTTTTACGTGGATATTGCGGTTTTATTACAACCGGATTAACGGGGGCCGCATGTATGTACGTGAAATCACGGATTCAAGCGGGAATTTCCTGCGCGCACCCTGATCCAAGACCAGGGAAAACAACAGAGGCACGAAAATGACCATCCTGCTGGCCGACCTTTTGAGAGACCTCCGTGAGGACCACCGCAACATGGCGATCATGCTCGATCTCCTCAGCCAGCAGATTGAACACATTCGCGACGGCGAGCGGCCGGACTACGAACTGATCCACGACATCATGCGCTACATGACGGTCTATTCGGACGCCGTGCACCATCCCAAGGAAGACGTTCTGTACGCCGCGATGCGCGCACAGCAGCCCGAGCTCGGCGAGGGCCTCGAGCGCGTCGGCCCGGAGCACCGCGAGATTGCCGAGAACGGCGACAGGCTGCGCAACGACGTCGAGGCAGTCGCGTCCGGAGCCGCGGTCACCCGCGAGCGCCTGGTCGAAGACGCCGCCACCTACGTGCGTACGCTCAGGAAGCACATGGCCTGGGAGGAGGAAGACCTGTTCCGCCGCGCAAAAGACCTGATCCAGCACGAAGAAGACATGTTCATCGACATCTCAAACTTCGACCAGCTCGACCCGGTCTTCGGCCCCGAACGCGAACATTCGTTCGAGAACCTGCTGCGCAATATCAGGAGCCTGTCAGCGTCGTAAAAGCGCGTCCGTAGGAGCGCCCCACGGGCGCGATCAAAGCCTGTCCGTAGGAGCGCCCCATGGGCGCGATCAGAAATACCAGGCCAACTGCGCGAAAACGCCGACATCGAACGACAGGTAGCGCCCCGGAACGCCTGTTTCGGGCCCACCGTACTCAGTGCCATTAGCGCCGATCGGCAGGTTGAGGCTGCCGAGGAAGGTCGTGTTGTCGCCGAGGCTGTACTGGGTCACGACCTGCAGTAATGCACTCGGGTCATCAAAGTTGCCGATCAGTGTCGGCGTCAGGGTCCACAGCGGCGTCATCTCGATCATCAGGCTGCCTGCGAAGTAGTCGCGGTCTTCCCCGCTGCGGTAGTACTCCGCGGAGCCGCTGACATTGCGCTCGGCCCAGACCCACGAGTAACTGACGTTGGTTACGAACTCTACCTCTGTCTCGTCATCGGCGTCCGTAATCACGAGGTCGCCGCGCCAGACGGCGCCGCCCAGGCTGCCGACGGCACCGAGACCGACCACGGTATCGCCAAAGTTCTCACCGATCAGCACGTCGTACTCGTTCTCGCCAGCAAATCCGTGGTACTTAACCGCGACCGTTCCCTCGTCGCTCCGCCGCTCCCCGGTGAGCGGGTCGCGCCGGAACACGACCGCGGCCTGCAAGTCATCGCCGTTATCGCGCAGATACTGCGCGTAGACCATGTCGTCACCCGTCTTGTACTCGGTGTCGATCGTCGTAGGGTCGAAGGGATTGACGAGATCCAGCGGATGAAAGTACAGCCCGTTCCCCCAGGACAGGGCCTGGCGCCCGGCGCGCACGACGAGCTTGCGGCCCGCGTATCCCGCCCAGAAACGGTCCAGCCGGTGTACTAGCGCATAGTCGGAGCCGTCGGCAACGACCTTGGTGAAGTCGAACAGCCGCCGGTCGTCGTTGGGCAGCCCGAGCGCCAGGAACTCGCTGTAGAGCCCCAGCGCCTGGTAATCGGCGTGAAAGGACCAGTCGTATTTTTTCGCGGCCAGGTTCAGCCGCAGCTCGCCAATCGTGTCCAGCGACGACGAACCAGCCAGGTCGCGCAACAGGCTGTCGTCGGGATAGGTCTGCCCCACAGCGCGCAGCTTGGTGTGGCCGTCGAACTCGAAAGGACTGTCCTCAGCCCCCGCAGCGGCGGCGAACAGAAACAGCAGCGCTATCCAGCTACACCGCATCCTGGCTGATGTCCTCGACGATGCGGCCGTCGAGCATGCGTACGATACGTTTCGCGTAGCTCATCACGCGCTTGTCATGTGTCGCGATAACAAAGGTCGTGCTGTGATGGTCGTTGAGTTCGCGGAACAACTCCATAAGGCCATCGGACGTTTTCGAGTCGAGGTTCGCCGTGGGCTCGTCGGCCAGCACCAGCGCCGGCCGCGAGACGATTGCCCGCGCAACGGCGACGCGCTGCTGCTGTCCGCCCGACATGTCGGCCGGGCGCCGGTCCTCGAGCCCCTTCAGGCCGACTTCCTCCAGAATCTCCAGCGCTTTTTGTCCGCGCTCGGCCGCCGGCACGCCCTGCACCTGCATGACGAACTCGACATTCTCACGCGCCGTCAGCACCGGGATCAGGTTGAAGGCCTGGAATACGAAGCCGATCTGGCGCAGGCGAAGTTCGGCCAACTCGCCCTTGGACAGGTTGTCGATGCGGCGCTCCGCGACGTAGACCTCGCCACTATCGGGTTTGTCGAGACCGCCGATCGCATTGAGAAGCGTAGTCTTGCCGCCGCCGGACGGCGCCGACAGGCAAACAAAGCCGCCCTCCTCGATCTCGATGCTGACGTGGTCGAGGGCCTTGATGTCTTCCTCGCCCTGGCGATAGGTTTTGCACAAATCAACGCAACGCACTGCTGTCATGGTCAGACCTTTGTTATGGCTTCGATCGGCTCGTATTGCGCCGCGCGCCATGCCGGCGACAGGCTCGCAAAGAAACCGAGAATCAATACGACGACATTGGCGAGGACCACGTCGCTCAACAACAATTCGGGCACCAGCACGCTCGACACGCCCATCATTTCCATGCCCTCGCTGACCATCGAGAGGTCGATGCCGTCCCGGATAGGCTGCACGGTCGCCCAGGCGAGCGCGCTGCCCAGCGCCAGGCCGATCGCGAGCAACAGCAGCGACTCGAGGATGATTTGGCCAAGAATGTCCTTGGGCCGCATACCGAGCGCCAGCATCAGGCCAATCTCACGCACGCGCTCAAACACCGCCATAACCAGCGTGTTGACGAGCCCGAAGGACAGCGCCAGGAAGATCACGACGATCCAGACCAGCACGAACCCATCCATTACGCCGAGCATCGTGCCGAGGAAGCGATCGACCTCAGTCCAGCGTTGCACCGTTACGCCATCGTTAATCAGCTCCAGCGTTTTTTGAAACTCCGCCTCGACATCGCGGTAGTCGTCGCCGAGTACCGCAATCTCGGAGACCTGGTCGCCAATACGCAGCATGTTCTGCGTCGTCGTTTTGCCAGCAAACACGAACTGTTCCTCGAACGCTTTGACGCTGGCGGTGAACAGACCGACAACACGGAAGCCGCGGTCGGCAATTTCGTTATCGGGGTCCTGGCTCATCAGCACGATGCGCTTGCCGACCTCGGTATTCAGAATATCGGCAAGCTTGCGGCCGATGACGACGCCCTTATCGTCGGCGGACTCGAGGAAGCGTCCCTCCACCTCACGATAGTCGACGAACGTCAGGCCATCCTCGAGCGCCGGATCGACACCGACCAGGGTCACGCCACGCGAGTCATACTCGCTCGTGATGACGGCCGGCACGCGGACGCGGCTCGCCCACTGCCTGAAGTTAGCGGCATTGAAGCGCTCCGCGATCTCCGAATCGGGCACGTTGATCAGGTTGGCGACGCTCGGGTCGTCGCGGAAGTCAGGGTGGTGCACCTGCACGTGTCCCGGCAGCGAGCTGATACCGTCCGCCACCATTTGTGACACCATGCCGCGCATCAGCGCCGTCATGAAAATCATCGCCCAGGTACCGAGAATGATCGCAAGCAGCATGATCAGCGTGCGGCGATGATTGCGCCACAGGTTGCGCCAGGCCAGTCGACTCAGGACCGCGAGCATATGCATCAGACGGCCCTCATCGCTTCGACCGGGTGCAGTTTGTGCAGCCGCAGCGCCGGGTAGAGCGCGGCGAGTAACGTGAACAGGAATACCACCACCGGGCCCGACAGCAAGGAGATCAAGGTGACCTCCGGGTAGAAGCGGGCCGGCAGGTTGAACCTCGACGCCATCTCTTCCATGCCCGGGTAGGCGAAACCGTTGAAGCTCAGCCACCAGGTCACCAGTCCGCCGAGGATGGCGCCAAGCACAAGTCCCATGAACCCCATGATGGCCGTTTCGAGCAGAACCAGCCGGCCCAGCCGGCCCGGCGTCAAACCCAGCGACATCACAATGCCGAACTCATGCGTGCGCTCCAGCACCGACATCAGCTGCGTATTGAGGACGCTGAACGCCACGAGGATGACCAGAATGCCGTACATGAAAAACGCGCTGCTGATATCGGCCTTGATGGTCTGCTGCAGCCCGGGTTGCAGCGCGTCCCAGTCATGCACGACGAGCTCTTCGCCGGGCGGCACCGTCGCCTCGACGCGGGTCTTGAGATCGGCCACGCCGCTGATGCCGCCGTTGTTGATCACGACGTGGTGGCCGCTGCCGTTCATGTAAAACACGTCGTCGAACAGTCCGAGCGGAATCTCGGTGAAACTGCGGTCGAAATCGGGCAGCCCGCTGTCGAAGATTCCGGCGATGATGACGACGGCGGCAGCAAAAGAACCGTCCTTACCACTGCCCAGTAGCGTCAGCTCGTCGCCCACGTCAACGCGCAGGATTCGCGCCAGGGCCGCGCCGATAACGATCTCGGCGGCATCATTGTCCTCGAGGAAACGTCCTGACGACACCAGGCCCGGCAGCGTCGAGACGCGGCTCTCGTAACCGGGTTCGACGCCGACCACCGCGACACCGTAGCTGCGGTCAGCGCTGGAAACCAGCGCGAAGCCGGTGGCGCGGGCGGCGATACTCTGCTCCGGAAACTCCGCGCGCAGCCGCTCGGCCAGCGGCAGGATGTCGGCCACCGTCTGGCGCATTTTCTGGTCGTCGATGTAACCCGGCGCCTGGATCTGCAGGTGGCCGGTGTACGCCTGCAGCGTGTTGTTGATCATGAGCCCGTACATGCCGAACTGCAGCGAGATCATGAACACGAGCAGCGTGTTGGAAAACACCATCGCCCCGGTCGTCAGCCACGTGCGGCGCGGCTGCCGCCACAGGTTGCGCCACGCCAGGCGAAGGACGAGGTTCAAGCGGCTACTCTCGGGGATTGCGTAAGTTAGAAAGTGTAAACAGGCTGTCGGGCAGGTCTATATCGTAATCTACCGACTCGACCGCGATTTCCGTCCATTCCTCGGGCGTTTCCTCCTTGCTCATGCGCTGGCGCAGCGCAATCGTGCGCCCGCCCATCTCGCCAATCTCCAGCGACGTGAGCGTTTTCACGAGTTCGCCGTCCTGGTCGTAGAAGCGGTGCGTTGTCACGACGTGGTCGTCACGGATACTCAGCACCTCGCGCCCCCAGACCACGGCGGCATCCTCGTGCGGAATCGACTCGATCTCGTAGATGGTCACGCCGTCGGCCTCTTCCACGCCCAGGATTCTGTGGTCGTACTGGTCGACGATGTCGTCGGCGCGCGCCACGTCCTTGTTGGAAAAGTCCGAGCCCATCCAGCTCTGCCCCATCATTGACGACGGGATCTTGATGACGCGATTCACTTTCGGCGAGAACGACCACATGCTGTTGTCGTCAGTCAGCGTGCCGTTGCCGCGATCTTTCGTCGGCTCCAGCACGCGCACCAACGAGCGATCGTCGCCCTTGGTCCAGGCGCGCATCGTCATCGTGCGCTCCCAGTCCGGACGATGGATAACCATCGTCATGACGGCGTCGGAAGACAGGCCACGCCAGTGGTTGACGGCGTCCCTGACGATGCTGGTCGCGTCGCGCTCTTGGGCCTGCGCAGTACCCGCAAGCAGCATCGTGACCGCGGTTAACAATAGCTGTTTATTCATGTTTGGTTAGACACGCCAGCCCCTTGAATTCTCAGTATTTCACACGGTTGGCAGCGTCGCCACGGCGTTGACGGCTCTGCTAAACTTGGCGCTCGCTCAATTCGGAGCACCGATGCGGGAATTTCTCGAAGAAGTAAAACGGCGCAACGTGTTCCGCGTCGCCATCGTCTACATCATCGCCGGCTGGCTGACGATGCAGGTGGTCGACGTCATGTTCCCGGCGCTCAACATACCCGGCTGGGTCACGTCGCTCGTCGCCGCGCTGCTGCTCATCGGCTTCCCGTTCGCGCTGATCTTCGCCTGGGCCTTCGAGCTCACGCCCGACGGCATCAAGCGAGAGAAGGACGTCGACCGCAGCCAGTCGATTACTGCCCAGACCGGCAAGAGCCTCAACCGCAAGATTATTGTCATTCTCGCCGTTGCGGTGAGCTTCCTGCTCGTCGACAAATTTTACCTGTCGCCTGAGAGTGACGAGTCGGTCGCCGAGATCAAGCCGTCGATCGCCGTGTTGCCGTTCGTCAACATGAGTGGCGATATAGAGAACGAGTATTTCTCCGACGGCCTGTCCGAGGAAATGCTCAACCTGCTGGCCAAGATCCCACAACTGCACGTTGCCGGGCGCACATCATCGTTCCAGTTCAAGGGCGAGAACCAGGACCTGCGACAAATCGGCGAGTTGCTGAACGTCGCCAACGTGCTGGAAGGCAGCGTGCGGCAATCGGGTACGCGCCTGCGCATAACGGCGCAGCTCGTTAATGCGGATACCGGTTATCACCTCTGGTCCGAGACTTTCGACCGCGAACTGACCGACGTCTTCGCCATCCAGGACGAGATCGCTACTGCCGTCGTTGCCGCGCTGCGTCTGGAGTTACTCGGGGAGACCGCGCCATCTCCTGCGAGCGGTACCGCTAATGTCGAGGCCTACAACCTGTTCCTGCGCGGCCTGTACCTGTCAGACCAGACAACGGAAGCCGCCTTCCTCAGCGCGATCGAAGCGCTGCGGCGCGCCATTGAAATTGACCCGCAGTTCGCAAGGGCTTATGCGCTACTGGCCGAGACGTACCGGTTCTACGTCAGCGGCTTTGTCAGTTACGGCGGCGTCGATTACACCAACGGGTTTCGCCAGGTGCACGAGTACGCGGATGCCGCGCTGTCTATCGATCCGCAATTGCCTGACGCCCTGGCCGCAAAGGGCGGCGCGATCTGGGCCACGGATTTTGATATTGAGCGCGCCGCAGAGTATTTCGGGAAAGCGCTCGAACACGATCCGAACGACCCGGGCACGCTGAGCTGGATGGGCTACCTCCGCATGGTGCAGGGCCGCGACGACGAGGCAATCGAGCTCGGACGGCGGGTTTTGAGCGTCGATCCACTGTCAATCGCTGCTTTGCGCTCACTCGGCGACGCCTATCGCGTCGCGGGCCGCCAGGATGAAGCAGCGGCAGTTTACGCAAGAGCGCTCGATCTGCAGCCTGATACAGCGCGTATCAACGGCCGCCTCGCGCGCATGTCTTTGGCAACAGGCGACTTTGAAGCGGCAGCCCGGCATACGGCGCGCGAACCTGTTCGATGGGAGCGCGAGATGCTCGCGATTATGGTCAACAGCAAGGGTGAAGACAGCGAGACCTTCCAGGCTGCCGTGCACGCCTACGCCGACGCTTACGGCACGAATACCTCGTACCAACTGGCCGAGCTATACGGCTTTGTTGGCGATCTCGACAATGCGTTCAAATGGCTCGAAACCGGCATCCGGATTCGTGACCCGGGTATTCCCTGGCTGACCACGTCGGAGTTCCTGGTATCCGCTCACAACGATCCGCGCTGGCCAGAAATCGTAGCCAAAGCAGGCATGTAGACTATTAGCGTCCGCGAGAATACGTGTTTTTCGCAATGGTGCATCGCCCAGCAGTAGCTAGACTCGAATCAATAAGAAGGGAAGAGGCAAGGAAAGATCCATGTTCAGCATCGACGCCATCATGAGCACAGACCTCGTCACGCTGACGCCCGAATCCACGGTCGCTGACGCGCGCAACCTGATGCACACGCATCGCATCCATCACTTGCCGGTTGTAGAAGACAAAGACAACCTGGTCGGCCTCGTTACCCTGACCAATGTCCTTGCGGCGACGGACTCCTTCCTGCGCGACGCGGACAATCGTATTCCCGCACGGGAACTCGCGGTCAAGGACATCATGGTGACCGATATCGCGACCATCGACGAACACGCCAGCCTGCGGCAGGCCGCAATGTTCATCGAGAAACACCAGATCGGCTGCCTGCCGATCGTTACGGATGGCAAGCTGCGCGGCATCATCACCGATACCGACTTCGTCGGCGTCGCCATCAATCTGCTCGAGCTCGCGGAAGAAACCGAGCCCGTCGACCAGGAATTCGCCTGAACGCCTAGCCGCCCCCGGACTCGTCGGTCGTTTCTGCCCGGCGTAATTTGAGCGCGTACTCGGCATCGCGCTCCGACCCAATCAGTATTGCGATCCAGCGCGTGCGCTTGTCGCTTTCGAGCGCGAGCTTGAGGGTCATCGTGAGCGGCACCGACAACAGCATGCCGACCGGCCCGAACACCCAACCCCAGAAGAACAGGCCGATAAATACGACGAGCGGCGAAATGCCCACTCCATGCCCCATCAACCGCGGCTCGATGAAGTTGCCGAACACCACGTTAATGCCGACGAACCCGACCGCCGTGGCCATTGCCTCGCCGGGGCCGAGCTGTACGAGAGCAATCAGAACAGCCGGCACGGCGGCAATGATCGAGCCGATTGTCGGAATGTAGTTGAGCAGGAACGCGAGCATGGCCCACATCAAGGGGAAATCCACGCCCAGCGCCCAGGTCAGCAGGCCGGCGGACAACCCGGTCGCCATGCTGACGACGGTCTTGATGCCGAGATAGCTGCCGAGGTTGGCAAGGAATACGCGTGGCCGCTTGAGCGACTGCGTGCTGCGCCCGAACGCGGCCGCTACCTTGGTCTCGACGGTCGATGCATCGAGCAGGATGAAGATCATCGTGAAAATGATCAGGAAGATGTTGGTCAACACGTCCTTGAGACTGTTGAGCAAGCCGGCGACCAGCCCCATGGCCCAGCCCGGGTCGATCAGGTCACCGAGGGACTCGAACGCCCCGGCGCCATCGATGCGCGTACTCAGGAACGTAACCACGCCGTCGATCAGCACGTCCAGCCGTCGCTGGTAAGAAGGCAGAGCCGCCGTGAACTCGGCAATCGACGCGCCCATGATCGTGCCGAGGACCGCGAGTATCGACAGCATCACCAGCACGATAACCAGCACCGCCAACACGGCCGGCACGCGCTTGGACTGCATCCAGAGCATTGGACGCACGGTGATCAGGGCGAGGAATATCGCGAGCAGGAAGGGAACCAGCAGGTCCTTGGCCATCTGCAGGCCAATAACGATGACGACAACGGCGGCAAAGCTGATGACAGCGTTACCCTTGTTGTAGGACCTTTCGCTCAAACGACTGCGACCCACTTCATTGAACGCGAATGATCGCATAAGATGCGCCCCATGGCAGCAGTCGAATCACAAATGCTCGAGCTCGGCACACCGGCGCCCGAGTTTTCCTTACCCGACCCTGATGGGCAGATACACGCATTGCCCGACGCGGCGAGCGCTTTCGTCGTCATGTTTATCTGCAATCACTGTCCTTTCGTCAAACACGTGGCAGCAGAACTCGCGGCTCTCGGGCGTGACTATAGCGCGGGCGGTGTGGCTTTCGTGGCGATCAACAGTAACGACATCGAGAAGTACCCGGACGACGGCCCGGAGCAAATGCGCGAGGAGGCGCTTGACCGGGGCTATACGTTCCCCTACCTGCTCGACGCGGACCAGTCAGTGGCGCAGGCCTATCGGGCCGCATGCACGCCGGACTTCTACCTGTTCGATGCGGAGAAAAAGCTCGTCTACCGCGGTCAGCTTGACGGTAGTCGGCCGGGCAACAGCGTGCCGGTCGACGGCCGCGACCTGCGGGCGGCGCTGGACGCCGTGTTGGCAGGGAACGAAGTCGATGCGGACCAGGTGCCCAGCATCGGCTGCAATATCAAGTGGCGGCCGGGTAACGAGCCCGACTATTACTGACCGCGGGGCGTATAGAGCTCGCCTTCCTCGTCGCTGATCTGGATGATCTTGATGCGCCAGCGCGCCAGCGTGGAGCTAATGCGCAGCTGGTAGGTGCCGCCCTCTTCGAATTTCTTCAGGCCGTTACCCTTGCGCTTGGTGTGCAGCACGCGGCCGACATGGCGGCCGCCGTGCGCCTCGACCAGCGTGATATCCAGCGCGGTAAGCGACTCGTAGTCGGCATCGAGACGCCAGTCGAGCAGCCAGGGAGCCTCGACCGTGAACATGGCCGTCGTCGTGTTCCCGGTGCCGGTGAACTCCTTTACGACCTGCTCCGCGCCCGCGAACGGCGCTGCCAACAGCAAAAATACGCACAGACTCTTTCTCATTCCTTGCTTCCCTTCATCATCCGGGTCCCACCGCCGTTTTTGACCGCCGTCAGCAGTCACCGTTCAGTGTAGATATCCAGTCGCTGACAAGCCGCACGCCCTCCGCGTGCACCGCGCTGCGGCCGAGCTCGGGCATTGCGATAGCGGGGTCCGTGTGCTGCATCCGAAACACCATGATCGATTCTTCGGGGCGACCGGGGAAGATATCGAACGGCCGGTCACCGCTGCCGCGGCCGACCGCGACGGGCGGCTTGCACACGCCGTACAGTCGGCCCAGCGGCGCGTCGATGTTGAGGTGCAGGGCCGAGGTGTCCGCGGCGCCGGACGGATTGTGGCAATGCGCGCAGTTGGCGTCGAGGTAGGCACGAGCGCGCTGCGCGAGCGTCGCGTCCCCTGGCGCCGACCAGCGCACGCCAGCCGGGGCATCACCGTCAAAACCGTGCAGCAAGCCCCGTGTGGACCAGTTTTCCAGCTGGGACGCGTCGTTACCCCACCACGAGTACTCCCGGTTCAGCTGCCAGGCCTTGGGACCGATCGGCTGCAGTTGCTTCGCCGTGTGATCGGTCACATGGCAGCCGCTGCACTGGTTCATGTCCGGCACGACGTAGACAATATTCTGCACCTCGGTCCCGTCGACCAGGCTTACCTGCCGATAGTCGCCCGCGATTTCGAGGGTTGCATCGGTTTGGGCCGCGTTCCAGACATACGGCAGCGCCCGCCACCCGTCGTCGTAACGAACGAGCAGGCGCGTCTCGACGAGCGCGACCTCGTCTAGGTCGAGCACGCCATCGACGTTCAGCGCCGACTCGCGGTCGGCCCGGACTGCCAGCAGCGATCCGTCCTCAGGATCAGCAGACTTCTCGTAGTGAAACGTCTTGCTGATGATCGTACCCACCGGGAAATCGAGCGCGCCGTCGGTCGTGTAAGCGGCGCTCGCGCCGGGCGGCATCCAGACCGTGCGCAACTTGAGCGCGTAGTCAGTGAACAGCGGTGTGTTGAGATCGTAGGGCGTAACCCCTTCATTGAGGGCGAAAGTCCGGCCGTTGGCAAAGACAATGCCCCAGTCACTGAGCAAAGCGGGCGGCGAATCCGCGGCGTGCACGGTAACCGGCCGCGTCGCCTGTCCGCAGGAGCCCAGCAGAACGGCCAGGACAATGATGCTGGCAAGGCCGCGCATAGTTACCCGAGCGGCGCCTCGAGAGCGACCGGCGCAAGCTTCTCGTGGCCGCAGTTATGCTGCGCGGCGCCGACGACGATGTCCGAACTGCCGTTGGGCAGGTCGGCGTTCAGGACCTCCGCCTCGCCGTTATCCACGCAGATTGCGTAATCCGGCAGCAGGTTGCCATCGGCGTCGACCTTGTCCGCATTGAAGTAGCCGTCCCAGAGCACATCGGGCAAGGCGCCGTTCAGGCCGAACATGGCGACCTTGAGCGCCTTGAGGTCGAGGCCGTCGGGCGACGAGCCGCCGCCTGACATGCGGTTGCCGTAGATATAAATGGTCTCGGGATACGGGTCGTACTCCTCGCCCATGTCGCGCATGCCTTCCCAGCCCGTTGCGTAGTAACTGCTAATGATGATGTTCGCCGTGTCGTTGTCGCGAACTTCGTTGTCGAAGATCTCGACCTTGTCGTTCGAGTTGATCACGATCCCCGAGCCCGCGGGTACGCTCGCAACCGGCGTGCCCTCGGCGCCGAAGTTGTCCGTGTTGTTGCCGACCACGGTGTTCTGGTAGACGCGCGTGCTATGACCGGGCTGCGGCAGGTCGGGCATGTTGAACACGAGGATGCCGCCCGTGTTCTCGTTGGTCACGTTGCCGTAGACATCGGCATAGAACGTGTTCTCGATCTCGATGCCCGCCACGTTGCGCTCTGCTCGATTGTTGCGCACGACGACGTTGCGCGACTGGCCAACGTAGATACCGGCGTCCGATGCCGCGATTGCGACACATTCCTCGACCAGCACGTTCTCTCCCTGCACCGGGTAGATACCGTAGGCGCCGTTATTCTCGTCAGGGCCATTGGTCCACTCCGTGCGGACGCGGCGGATGATGATATTGCGGCCCTCGTTGACCTTGAGACCGTCACCGGGCGTATCCTCGATGGCGAGATCTTCGATCGTGAAGTCGCTGGCATTGACGAGCAGTCCCTCGGCCCCCTGCAACTGTCCCGCGAAGGACAGTATGGATTTGTCCATGCCTTCGCCGCGAATGGTCACGCCCGATACGTTGAGCGACAGGCCGCGCGAGATCGGATGCACGCCCGCCGGGATCGTGATGACGTCGCCGGGCTGCGCCGTGATGAGCTGGGTTTGCAGCTGCTTCTCGAATGCCATCGCCGCGGCGTCGGGCTGCGCCGGCTCTTCCCGGGTGCAGGCCGCGACAAGGGCGACGGCAGCCAGGAACGCAAGTCTCGATGTCCGCAAGGCTCTCTCCCCATGAGTGCTGTAGCAGGCGCATAGGTTACCATCGCGTTATGCGTCGTCCCGCATCGATTGCCTTCGTTGTCATCACAGCGCTCGCCTGTGCGACTCTCGTGTACTGCCTGCACACGGGCTGGAGAGAGGCGGCTGCAGCAGCGAAGTTCATCGCGTCCACGGGTTTCCTTGCGACCGCCGTCAGCGCAGGGGCGTTACGTCACGGGTTCGGTCGCGTCATCTTCGCCGGCCTGCTGCTGTCGATGGCGGGGGACATGTTCCTCGTTGGCCAGACGCAGCATTTCTTCCTGTTCGGGCTGGCCAGTTTCCTGCTCGCCCATGTGGCTTATACGACCGCCTTTATCCTGCACGGACAGGACCGCCGCCACGCGCTTCTGGCGGCGCTGCCGATCACCGTGATCGCCGTGCTGGTGCTGGCCTGGCTGGAGCCGCATCTCGAGCCGCCGCTCGAGCTGCCGGTGAAGGTCTACGTCGCCGCGATCAGCCTGATGGTTATCACGGCCTTCGGCGCCCACGGCGCAGGGGCCGCGCGCCTGGTCGTCATTGGCGCGGTGCTCTTTTTCGTGTCGGATATCGCGGTGGCAATGCAGCGGATCGTCGCACCGGGCTTCCCGGCATACCTGTGGGGACTGCCGCTTTACTACGCGGGTCAGCTCTGCCTGGCGCTCGGCAGTTCACATTCCTCGTCCCAGTAAGGCACGCCCTCGAACCGTTCCGCCAGGAAGTCGATGAAAGCACGTACCCGGTACGACAGGTGCCGCGTCGGCGGGTAGACGGCATACGCCGGCGTCACCGGCCAGTTGTAGTCCTGCAGGATCGGCACGAGTTCACCGTTGCAGATCATTTTGCCGGCGATGAAAGTCGGCTGCATAACAATCCCGAGGCCCTCGGCGGCTGCCTGGCGCAGGAAGTCGCCGTTCGAGGCCGAAATGGCAGTGTGCACTTCCACCTGCGCGCGCACGCCGTCGGGATCGTAGTAAACCCATCGCGAGGGATCGGGCACGTTGCTGTAGACGAGGCACTGGTGGGTAGCCAGGTCGTCCGGCGTGGCGGGCGTACCGTGGGTGTCGAGATAGTCCCGCGACGCGCAAACGACCGTGCGCGCATCGAACAGCTTGCGCGCAATCAGTGACGAGTCCCGCAGCCGGCCGATGCGCAACGCCAGGTCCGCGCCCTCTTGCAACAGGTCGACGCGCCGGTCGTTGAGGTCCAGGTCAAACGTCACTCGCGGGTGTCGCCGCGAAAATTCGGCAATCGGGTCTGCCATGTGGCGCACGCCGAAAGACAGCGGTAATGCGACGCGCAGGCTACCCCGCAGTTCGCCGTGCTCCTGCAACACGGCGGCTTCGGCCTCGTCGAGGTCGGCGAGGATACGGGCGCTGTGCTCGTAGAAGCTGCGGCCCGTGTCCGTGAGATTCAGGCTGCGCGTCGTGCGGCGCAGCAGCTGCACACCCAGGCGGTCTTCGAGCGAAGAAACACGGCGACTCACCGCCGACTTGGCAGCATCAAGACGGTCGGCAGCCGCCGTAAAGCTGCCCGTTTCCACCACGGCTACAAACGCCTGCAGTTCCTCGAATCTTCGCATATTGTTGCTTATTCTAGAACAATATTATCTATAAACGGATATTTATCTCGTTATTTCCAACAGTCAAACTGCGCGGCAACTGAAATCACGGCCCTGCGGGGCAACCTGAATGGAGATAACAATGAAGATTCTTGAAGTCAGCGCGAGCGGTCGTCGTGCCGATTCCGTCAGCCGCAAGCTGAGCAACGAGATCATCGAGGCACTCGAGACCCGCGAAGGCAAGGTCGAGGTCGTGCGTCGCGACCTGAGCCAGGGCATCCCGCTCGTTGATGAGGGCTGGATCCAGGCGAACTTCACGCCCGAGGACGAGCGCACCCGCGACCAGCGCGAGGCGCTCGGCGTGTCGGACGTCCTGGTCGAGGAACTGCAGGCCGCCGACGTTATTGTCATCGGCTCACCGATTTACAACTTCGGTGTGCCGGCCGCGCTCAAGGCCTGGATTGACATGATTGCTCGCGCCCGGAAGACATTTCGCTATACGTCGGACGGACCGGAAGGCCTCCTGAAGGACAAGAAAGTCTACGTGGTCATCGCTTCCGGCGGTGTGCCGGTCGACAGCCCGGTGGATTTCGCCACGCCGTACCTGCGCCACGTGCTGAGTTTCGTTGGCCTTACGGACGTCGATGTCATCGCGGCCGACCAACTCGGCAGCCGGGCTGACGAATCGATCGACGCCGCGCGCGTGCAGATCGCCAACCTGATTCACACATCGCGGCCTTCGAGCAACGAAGCCGCCTGACGAGGAGAGAGACATGATCGACATCATTCGTTCTGATTCCCGCGGTGGCGCCGACCACGGCTGGCTCAAGTCCAAGCACACGTTCTCGTTCGCCGACTACCACAATCCCGAGATGATGGGTTTCGCCAAGCTGCGCGTCGTCAACGAGGACTGGATCGAGCCCGGCACCGGTTTCGGCACCCATCCGCACCGTGACATGGAGATCGTGACCTACATGATCGACGGCGCGCTCGAGCACAAGGACAGCATGGGCAATGGCTCGGTCATACGACCCGGCGAGCTGCAGCGCATGACGGCCGGCACCGGCGTCCTGCACAGCGAGTACAACCACTCCGAGGAGGAGAAGGCGCACCTGCTGCAGATCTGGATCCTGCCGGAACGCAATGGCCTGGAGCCGGGTTACGAGCAGAAACTGTTCCCGAGCGAAGAAAAGCGCAACCAGTGGCGGCTTGTCGGCTCTCGTGACGGACGGGACGGCTCGCTGACGATCCACCAGGACGTCGAGCTGTCATCGACCGAACTCGAACAGGGCCAGGAGCTCGACTACGTGTTCAACGGCCGTCGCCGCGGCTTCATGCAGGTCGTGCGCGGCAGCATCGAAATCGCCGGCGAAACGCTGACGGCGGGTGACGCGGTCGCCACGCAGGATCACGACAAGCTCAAGATCAAGGCCCTGGAAGACAGCGAATTGCTGCTATTCGACATGGCGTGACGGAAGCGGGATCGCGTTAGAATCCCCGGATGCGATCCCTCCCCCTACTTCCGCTGGTTGCCCTCGCTGCTTGCAGCAGCGGGGGCAATTCGTCTGCCTCTACCGCGCCCGCCCCGCCCGACCTTACCGTTATCGGCGAGATCCAGGGCAGTGACGGAATCAGCCCTGTCGTGGACCAGCCCGTCACGCTGGAGGCTGTTGTGACCGGCGACTTCCAGGACAACGACGAAGACACCAGTCGCAATCTCGGCGGCTTCTACGTCCAGGGTGCCAGTGACGGCAATCCCGCAACGTCGGATGGTATCTTCGTCTTCGATGGCACCTCGCCAGCGACCGACGTGAGCCCCGGCGACGTCGTCACGGTGACCGGCACCGTGAAAGAGTTCTTCGGCGAAACGCAGATCCAGGCCGAGTCGGTCACTGTGACGGGCTCCGGCTCGGTGCAGCCAACCGTTGTCAATTTGCCAGCCAGCGACCTGGAGCGTTACGAAGGCATGCTCGTCGAGTTCCCGCAGACCCTCACGGTCAGTCAGCTGCGGTTCTTCGAGCGCTTTGGCGAGATGTTACTCAGCGAAGGCGGCAGAAAATTCGCGTTCACGAATCTCAACGCACCCAGCGTTGCCGGATTCGAGACGTACCAGGCGGATGTCGAGGCGCGCCGCATACTGCTCGATGACGGCCGGCGCGACCAGAACCCGGGCACGGTGCTCAACGTGCGCAACGGCGACGAGGTAACAGGCCTGACCGGGGTCGTGCGCTACTCGCGCGGCAGCGGTGAGTTCGGCACCGACACTTACCGATTGATGCCGACCATCGATCCGCCGTTCGTCACTGCCAACCCGCGGCCGGGCGCACCGGATGTGGATGGCGCCGTTACGGTCGCGACGTTCAACGTCAATAATTTTTTCACGACGATCGACGCGGGACAGGACATCTGCGGGCCGACGTCCGGTTCATCTTGCCGCGGCGCGGACAGCGCGCTGGAACTGGAGCGCCAGCTCGCCAAGATCGTCACCGTGATGCGGATGATGGATGTCGACGTCGTCGCGATGGTCGAACTCGAGAACAATGCGTCGGCCTCGCTGGAGGCCATCGTGGCAGCCATGAATGCCGACGCGGGCAGCCCGGACTGGGACTTTGTGGACGCCGGCACGATCGGAAGTTCGGTGATCAAGGTCGGCTTTATCTACAGGAGCGACACGTTGGCGCCAGTCGGCGACCCGGCCGTCCTCGACAACAGCGTTGATCCGCGTTTCGACGACAGCCGCAACCGGCCGGTACTCGCACAGACCTTCGATGCGATTCCGGGTGGCGAGCGGCTCACCGTGCTGGCGCTGCACCTGAAGTCGAAAGGATCCGACTGTGATCTCGCCGGCGACCCGGATATCGGCGATGGGCAAGGCAATTGCAGCTCGACACGCAGCCTGGCTGCTGCCGCGATCATCGACTGGGTCGCGACGGACCCGACGGGCAGCGGCGACCCCGACTTCCTCGTGATCGGCGACTTCAACACCTACACCCAGGGCGACGCGATGACGCGATTCGAATCGGCGGGCTATACCAACCTGGGCGCGTCGATCATCGGCGACAGTGCGTATTCGTTCGAGTTCCGGGGCCAGTTCGGCACCCTGGATCATGCGATGGCGACGCCCAGTCTTGCAGCGCAGGCTGTCGATGCGGTGGAGTGGCACATCAACGCCGACGAGGCGCCGCTGCACGACTACAACCTCGAGTTCGGCCGCGATCCGGACATCTTCGACCCGGCGTCGCCGCACCGCGCCTCCGACCACGACCCGTTGATCATTGGCATCGATTTAAGATAAGTCTTGACTTAATTAAGTAATTACTTAAAATAAGGGCATGGATACCTTCACCGCCCTTGCCGACCCCACGCGCCGCCGCATCGTCGAACAGCTCGCCCTTGGCGAGACGTCGTTCGGCGACCTCGCCGACCAGTTCGACATGAGCCGCCCCGCCGTTTCCCAGCACCTCAAGACGTTGCGGGAAGCCGGCATCGTGACGGCGCGCGCCGACGCGCAGCGACGCATCTATCGCCTGAGCGACAGCGGCCTCGACGAACTCGACGCCTGGCTCGGCAAGGTCCGCCAGTACTGGACGCAGCGCCTCGACAAGCTCGAGGAATTGCTTGCGGACGAAGACAGAGGAGAAGACCAATGAGTGCTTATGGCGAACTGCTTGACGAAAACACCGTCCGTTTCGAGCGCGTGCTACCGGGGCCGATCGAGCGCGTTTGGGCTTACATCGTGGAGAGCGACAAACGCCGCCAGTGGCTTTGCGCCGGCGACATCGGCCCCGGCGATGGCGAGAAGGTCGACATGCACTTTCACAACGAGACGCTCAGCGAAGCCGAGGATATCGAGACGCCGGCGAAGTACCGCGACCTGCCGAGCGAGATGCGGTTTATCGGCCGTGTGACTCGCTGGGATCCGCCACACGCGGTTGCGCACACCTGGGAATTCGATGACGAGGAGTCGTCCGAGGTCTGCTACGAACTCGAAACGGTCGGCGACCGGGTGCGCCTCGTGCTGACGCACCGCCGGCTGGAGACCGACGACACCGTGCTCGGAGTCTGCGGCGGCTGGCACACGCACCTGGACATCCTCGTCGACGTACTGGAAGGCCGCGAGCCGAAAGCTTTCTGGAAAACGCACACGGCGTTCGAAGCCGAGTACGAAAAGCGGCTCAGCGCCTGATCAGGAACCCTCGCCTTCCGGCCGCCTGGGCACAGGCGGCCGAAACAGGACAACACCGAAACCGATAGCAAACGCGCTGAAGACCGCCGCGCTGGTCGCCAATGGCAAGACGCCGTGCTCGATAGCCTCGCGCGTCAGCATGACCGCGACCATTGCAAAGTGAAGGAAATTGCCGAGCGCGAGCGGCCGCGCGTAAATGCCGCCGATGATCACGCCGCGCGCCGTCCAGTTGAGGAGAGCAAAACCGAGGTACAGCGCGCCCATCATCTGGATCAGCAGCATCGTCGGCCCGTCGGGCACGGTGCCGTGCGTTTCGAGCACCCGGTCCGGGGCATAGGACGTGATCAGTCCCAGCACCGCCATGAACAGCGCGCTCGCCATCATCAATGCCCTGGTCAGTTTCACTTTCACCTCAGGCCCGGCTAATCCAGCATTATCAGAAGGTCGAGCGTATCCTGCCGGACGGCATTGATCGCCGCAATGATGATGTCGTTCGCCTCGCGGCTGGAGTCGAGGTCATCAGAATACTTTTTCCAGGTTGCATGCAGGTTCTTTGTCGAATCCGGCAGCGGCCCGTCGAGAATCTGGCAGATATCCTTGATGACGAGCACGAGTGTCCAGCCGGTTCGCAGGTTGCCCTTGTCCTCGAAGTCCTTGTCGAAGTGATGGTGCCAGGTCAGTTGCTGGAGTTCTCCAAGCCTGATCAGCACCTCGAGCGCCACCAGCCGCTGCGTGCGATTGGATTCGCTGGCCTCGTTGCGCCAGGTGTTGTAGCCCAGGCTCGTGATCGCAATTACGAGGCTGATGAGTGCAACCGTATTGCGCCGCAGTTGTTCTTTGACGTTCATGGATCAGGAGACCGGCGCACTCGCAGAATTATTTCGTTTCAGCCAGACGAGCCAGCCGACAAACATGATCCCGACAACCATAATTCCGGCAAGCAGGGCGAAGAGATCCTGGAAGCCGACCGCGCCCGGGTTGGCGTCGAGAATCCGGCCAGCGATGGGCGCGAAGAAGATCTCCGGGGTATAGCCGACCACCGACACCAGGCCGACGGCTGCTCCCGTGATGTGCCGGGGTGTCCGCGTTTCCTGGAGCAGGGCAAAATAAATGCCGCGCAAGGCGAACACGGCAAAGAGCCCGACGGCGAGATTGGCGTAAATGATCGCTTGTCCGGCCGTTTCGGGTAACAGCATCGACAGGGCAAGGTAGGTCGCCGCGAGGATGCCGAACGTAACCCCAATGGCATTGGCCGCGTTGAATCGGTCGGCGATCAGCCCCGCGACGATTGCCCCGACAGGTCGTATGTAAGCGCCCCAGCTGGCTAGCCTGGCGGCCTCCACCTCGTCGAGCCCCATTACCTGCACGAGGTACAGCGAGTAATAGTCGACAGCCTTGTACGTGCAGTAGGCGCAGACGATGATCGCCGCCTGTGCCCAGACCACCGGCAAATGAATGACCGCAGCCATGTTCGGAAACGGGTTGCCACGATGGTCGGGCTCCTTGTCGGGCGGCGGGATCAGGAACCAGGTCAACACGCCGGTCAGGAAGGCGACCAGTGAGTAGCCCAGGATGACACCCTGGAATCCGCGACGCCGCTCTTCGTCTGTCGCCAGCGTTGCGTCCTCCGGCATGTGAAAAGCGAGGACCGCGACCAGCAGGCCGGCAACAACGGCCGCCACTATCCCACGCCCACCCTCGAGCAGACCGAAGGCCACGCCCTGCTCTGACTCACCACCCCACTCCCGTGTTGCGCGGATCAAGGCACCCCAGAACAGGAAAATCGTCGTGAAGCCCCAAAACGCATACAGCACGGCCATGCCGCCGGCGCCGGGGATTGTCGCCATGAACAACCCGCCAATCGCGGTGGTGATAAGAGACGCTGACAGGAGCCCGCGAGCCGAAAAGTGGTCTGCGATCGCTCCACCCGGAAAATAGCTCAGCATTGCCGTCACGCCATACAGCGCAAACAAGTCACCGAGCTGGGTATTGGTGAAGCCAAAGACCTCGAGCATCGTCGGCCGGAAAAAGCGTGCCGTGTGAAATGGCAGGCCGAAGATCATTTCTCCGGCAATGATCAGGGCGGCGATGTAGAGATAACGGGACACCTTGGGCCCGGCACCTTAGCACATGCAACGTTGGCGCACGGTGGCGGTCTATACTGGGTAGAGGTGATGTTATGACTGCAAGAGCCCCGCGAATCCTCCTGGCGCTGGCGGTGGCAGTTGTGTCCGCCGCCTGTGCGCCAACCGAACCACTCGAGTATCGACCCCGGCCGGACATGCTCGAGGTTGCCAAGGCGCTGAACTGTCCGTCCGACCGCACGCCGACCTGCGTCGAACGCATCAACAAACCGTATTCGTGCTTCTGCATGGACGAGGACGCGCTGCGCATGATCCTCGAGCCCGACAAGTACTGATAATCAGGCGCGCAGCCGATAGCCGGTCTTGAAGATCCACCAGACGACGCCGAGGCAGATCGCGAGGAAGCCGATCACCATGCCGAGGCTAAGGCCGATCGCGACGTCGGCGTTCTCATAGAACGCCCAGCGGAAACCGCTGATCAGGTAGACGATCGGGTTAAACAGGCTCAACTTCTGCCAGAACTCCGGCAGCATGCTGATCGAGTAGAACGTGCCGCCCAGGAACGTCAACGGCATGATGACGAGAATCGGCACGATCGTGAGCTTTTCCCAGCCGTCCGCCCAGACCCCGAGGATGAAACCGAACAGGCTGAACGACACCGAGATCAGCACCAGGAACAGCAGCATGATCGCGGGATGCGCCACGTTGATCTCGACAAAGAAACTCGCGGTACCCAGGATGATGCCGCCGATGATCACCGACTTTGTCGCCGCCGCCCCGACGTAGCCGAGCACGATCTCTGCCCAGGACACCGGCGCCGACAGCAGCTCGAAGATCGTGCCCGAGAACTTTGGAAAATAGATCGCGAACGACGAGTTGGAAATACTCTCGGTCATGATCGACAGCATGATCAGGCCGGGCACGATAAAGGCGCCGTAGCTCACCCCGTCGATCTCGGTGATCCGCGAGCCGATCGCGGCGCCGAAGATCACGAAGTACAGCGACGTCGATAGCACCGGCGCCACGATACTCTGCACGACGGTCCGCATCATGCGCGACATCTCGGTCCGGTAGATCGCTTGTACCGAGTACCAGTTCATCGTTCCTTATTCACGAGGCCGACAAAGATCTCCTCGAGAGAACTCTGCGAGGTCTGCAGGTCGTTAAAGCGAATGCCGGTCTTGTGCAACGCCGACAGCAGCGCCGTGATGCCAGTGTGATCGCTCTTGGTGTCGTAATGGTAGGTAAGCTCGCTGCCGTCGGCGCCCAGCTCCAGGTGGTAACCGTCGAGCCCCGGCGGAATCGCATCGATGGGATCGGCCAGGTGCAGCACGAGCTCCTTCTTGCCCAGCTCGCGCATGAGCTTGTTCTTTTCCTCGACGACGATAACCTCGCCGTGGTTGATCACCCCGACACGGTCGGCCAGCTGTTCCGCCTCCTCGATGTAATGCGTCGTCAGGATCACCGTGACGCCGGACTCACGCAGTGACTGCACGACCCGCCAGAGATCCTGGCGCAGTTCGACGTC
Organism: Woeseiaceae bacterium; assembly: GCA_030066075.1. Taxonomy (GTDB): domain Bacteria; phylum Pseudomonadota; class Gammaproteobacteria; order Steroidobacterales; family Woeseiaceae; genus UBA1847. The sequence goes on along the minus strand of JASJCH010000020.1, from coordinate 14,459 downwards.
GACGCCCGCCGTCGGCTCGTCGAGAAACAGGACGTCCGGTTCGTGCGACAGCGCTTTGGCAATCAGCACGCGCCGCTTCATGCCGCCCGACAGGTTGATGATCTTCGTGTCTTTCTTGTCCCACAGCGAGAGCGACCTCAGGACCTTCTCGATATGATCGGGGTTCGGCGGCTTGCCGAACAGTCCGCGGCTGAACCGGCACACGTTGTACGGCGTCTCGAAAGTCTCGGTGGGCAGTTCCTGCGGCACCAGCCCGATACACCCCCGCGTCTCCCGAAACCCGCTTTCGTTGTCATGCCCGTTCACGGTTACGGTGCCGCTGGTCTTGGTAACGATGCCGCAGATGATGTTGATCATCGTCGTCTTGCCGGCGCCGTTCGGCCCGAGCAACCCGAAGATCTCGCCTTTGTCGATGTCGAGGCTTACCGCCTTGAGCGCCTCGAATCCCCCGGCGTAGGTCTTGGTCAGGTCACGGATGCTGATGACGGGCTGCATGGGGGCGAATCATACCTGTCAGAGCTGTAGCTGGTCAGCGTACGCGAACAGGGCCGCGGCGCCGCCCGTGTGCAGGAATACGATATCCCCGTCGCCGAGTTCGCCCTTGCGGACCAGGTCGATCATGCCGGCCAGCGCCTTGCCGCTGTATACCGGGTCGAACAGCAGCCCCTCGCTGCGGGCCAGCATCAGCACCGCCTCGTTCATCGAATCGGTCCGCATCCCGTAGCCGGGGCCAACGTAGTCGCAATTTGCGACGACGTCCTCGCGCGCCACGCAACCGGGCTTGCCGATGAAGTCAGCCGTCTCGCGCGCCAGCGCGTAGACCTTCTCCTCCTGCTCGTCCCGCGGGATGCTGACACCGATGCCGAGTAGCGGAATGGCGCTCTCCAGCGCCTTGAGGCCGACGACCAGGCCGCCCTGGGTGCCGGCGCTGCCGGTTGCGGTCACGATGTGGCCGACGTCGAGATTCTGCTCTTCGAACTGACCCAGCATCTCGATGACGCAGTTGACATAGCCGAGCGCACCGACAGGATTCGAGGCGCCGCCCGGGATGATGTAAGGCTTGCCGCCGGCCGCCCGCACCTCCTCGGCGACGTCATCCATCGCGGCGTCGAAGTCGGTGTCGGCCGGGTACTCGCGCAGGTTAGCCCCGAAGATGCGATCGAGCAGGACGTTACCGGAGTCCGTGTAATAGATGGACGGGTCGGTCACTCGATGCTCGAGCAGCACTTCACACCTGAGACCGAGCTTGCATGCAGCGGCCGCCGCCTGGCGCACGTGGTTGGACTGCACGGCACCGACGGTGACGATCGTGTCGGCCCCCTCCTCGAGCGCCGCGGCCATCGAGAACTCGAGCTTGCGGGTCTTGTTGCCGCCCGTGGCGAGGCCGGTGCAGTCATCGCGCTTCACGTAAATTCGCGGTCCGCCCAGTTCGGCGCTCAGGCGCGGCAGGTATTCGAGCGGCGTCGGCAGGTGCGCAAGCGGCACCCGGGGAAACTTATCGAGTAACACGGTTCACTCCGAGAGAGCCAGTTGTACGGTTTTATGCGCCAGAATGTCAGTCGATGACAGCAATGGCACATCCAGCATGGAGGCCGTCAGGACGAGAGGAATCTCGGTGCAGCCCGCGATGATGGCCCCGGCACCGCGGCCGACAAGCGCCTCGGCCAGGGCCCGCAGCGTGTCGCTTGTTGCTGCGTCCGCCCGGCCCGCCTTGACCGCTGTGACCGCCGGCATTAGCCGACGCATCTCGTCCGCGGTCGGCTGGAGCGCCCCGACCTGCGCCGCCTCGAGGCCGCGCTGGTAGACGCCTGCCTGCAGGCACCCCTCTGTTGCGAGCAGTCCGACCGCGTCGCACTCATCCGGAATCGCATCGATGGTCACGTCAATGATCGAGACCAGCGGAATCTCCACGGCGTCGATAACGGCCTGCTTGAACACATAGGCGGTATTGCACGGTATCACCAGGAAATCGGCGCCGGCTGCTTCGAGACGCCGGGCCATGGCCGCCAGCGCTGGGCCCGGATCCTCACCATCACCGATAATCGCGTCCTGCCGGTTGGGCACGGTCGGGTTGTGGTCCACGAGCATGTGGATATGGTCCTGGTCCTTGTCCCCGGGCGTGAGCGCGATGACCTTCGCCATGAAGTCGACGGTCGCTTCGGGACCCATGCCGCCGAGCACGCCCGGAATTCTTCTTTGCACCGTCACCCCAGGCCAACTTCTTTGACGACGGTCTGCAGCTTGCTCACGAGCTCATCGACGTGTGACTCTTCATAGATGAAGGGCGGCGCCAGCAGGATGTGCGCGCCCTGCTCGCCGTCGGCCGTGCGCCCGCCCGGGTAAATGATGAGGCCGTTGTCCATCGCGGCCTGCTTGATGCGGCCGCCATAGGCCCTGTCGAGCGGCTTCTTCGTGTCGCGATCCTCGACGAGCTCGATGCCGATGAACAGGCCGCGCCCGCGCACGTTGCCGACGTTGGGATGATCGCCGAAAGCAATCTTGAGTTCGCCGAACAGCTGGTCGCTGATGTGCTGCACATTCGCGAGCAGGTCGTCACGGTTGATGACATCCAGCACGGCCATGCCAGCCGCGCAGGCCGTGGCATGGCCGATGTACGTGTGCCCGTGCTCGAAATAGTTGAACTTGTCCACGATGACGTCGTGGATAAAGCCGCGCACGATGGTTGCCCCGATCGCCTGGTAGCCGCCACCGAGGCCTTTGGCAATCGTAGTCATGTCGGGTAGTACGCCATCCTGCTCGAACGCGAAGAACGTGCCCGCGCGACCGCTGCCTGCCATGACCTCGTCGAGAATCAGCAGCACGTCGTGGCGGTCGCAGATCTCCCGGATGCGGCGGAAATACGGGCCTGCGGGCGGTACTGCCCCCAGCGTGGCGCCCACGACGGTCTCGGCGATAAAGGCCGCAATATTCTCGGCGCCGTGCTCGAGTATTGCATCTTCCAGCGCCTGCGCGGCTCGCGCGCCGTACTCGTCATCCGTCTCGTCGTCCTGCTGGTGGCGGTAGGCATAACACGGCGGGATGCGCGGCCAGTCGTGCAGGCAGGGAGCGAAGATGCTGCGGCGCATCGGGTTGCCCGACAGCGACAGCGCGCCGAGCGTGTTGCCGTGATAGCTCTGTTCGCGGCTGATCACGATGTGCTTGCTGTCCTTGCCCTGCGCGAGCCAGTACTGGCGGGCGAGCTTGATGGCCGTCTCGTTGGCCTCGGAGCCGCCCGAGAGGAAATAGACTCGCGCGCCATCCTCGCCGAAGCGTTCCGCGAGGCGGGCTGCGAGCTGCTCCTGGGGCTCGTTGGTGAAGAACGCGGTGTGTGCGTAGGCGAGCCGGTCCGCCTGCGCCTTGATCGCCGCGATGACGTCGGGATGGCCGTGGCCCAGGCAGGTGACCGCGGCGCCGCCGCTGCCATCGAGGTACTGCTTGCCGTTCTCGTCGTAAAGATAGGCGCCCTCGCCGCGCGCAGCGCGCGGGTAGGCGTGGTTAGGACTGCGGTAGAAGACACTGGTCATAACAGTCTGCCCATCCTGTCGAGTAGCCGATTGCCCACAACGCCAACGGCGACTCCGACGCGCCGCAGGCCGAACCCGACTATACGCCTTGGCGCACCAACCGGTATATCGCTTTCCTCGTCCGGCATACCGCCAACGAGGTCGGCCAGCGTTCGGCCCATTGCCGTCGACATCGCGATGCCGCGCCCGTTGCAGCCGACCGGCGCCATGCAGTTTTTGTCGATGCGGGATACATAGGGCAGATGGTCGCGCGTGAGTGCAAGGTAACCGCTCCAGCCGAACTCCCAGCTTGCCGGTTCGATGCCGGCGAAGCGTTCGCTCGCTGCCGCGTGCAAGCGCCGGACCAGGTCTGGATGCGCGTCGCCTGCTGTCGCGCTGGCTCCGCCCATGATCAACCGCCTGTCGGCCGTCAGGCGAAACGACGTCAGCAGTCGCTGTGTGTCGGACGCGGACGCGGCGCCGGGCAGGATCTGTGTGACGATTTGTTGCGGCAACGGCCGGGTCGCGACCTGCGCCGTGCGCAACGGGATGACCGTGCCCTGCAGGCGCTCGATGCTCTCGTTATAGGCGTTCGTGCAGAAGAGCAGATGCCGGGCCACCACCGCCCCGTAAGGCGAGACGACGATCCACAGGTCGTCCTGCCGCTCGATCCTTACGGCGGGCGACTGTTCGTGCAGCAGAGCCCCGGCCGTCGCCGCGGCCTGGGCCAGGCCGTGGGTGTAGGCCAGCGGATTGATCGAACCGCCACCGCCATACAGACATCCACCCTTGTAGAAATCCGACCCGAGTTCTTCGGCGATGATCGTCGAGTCCAGCATCGATGCGTCGACGCCGAGTTGCTCCCACTCGGCGAAGCGACGCCCGACGAGCTTGAGCGCGCGCTTCGAATGCGCCGCCTGTATCCAGCCGCGACGATCCGCGTCGCAGTCGATGCCGTGCTGATCGATCAACTCGAACACCCGGTCGGGCGCCGCGCCAGAGAATTGCAGCAAGCGCGCGCCTCTCTCGGCGCCGAGCATCCTGCGCACCTGCCAGGGATCGCGCTTCAGTCCCGGTGCGACGAGACCGTTGTTGCGGCCCGATGCGCCCCACCCGATCTCGGCCGCTTCGAGCAGCGCGACGCTGGTGCCTCGCTCGGCCAGCGCCAATGCTGTGCTGAGGCCCATGATCCCGCCACCGACGATGCAGACGTCGGCATCCACCCTGCCCTGCAACAACGGGTACGGTTCGGGCCGCGCCGTCGTCGCCGCCCAGAGCGATTTCGGCATCGGCGTGATATCGCCGGGATGCACAGGCGATTCCATGGTTCCGTCAGCCGGGCCCGGCCTCGGTGAAGTGCAGCGTGGTTCCGCAGGCGTCGCTGGCGGACACCGTCATCGTCTTTCCATCGCGAACGAAAGCTACGTCGTTGTCGATCAACAGTCGCTCCGTTCGATCGAGATCTTCCACACGCATCGTCATTGACAACAGGCCGGCGGTCTCCGCCTTGTCTAGCGCGATGCGCTGGCCACTGGGAACCGTCAGAACGAGACCGTCAGGTTTTTGAAACACGGCATCGTCACCGAGCAATCGGCGCATCTTGTCGGCGACTCGCCCGACGTTTTCGATCGTGCCGCGCATTTCGTTAATGCCGACGCAACCGTTGGGATGGTCCAGGAAATCGGGGCGGCGGATCAGCTCGGGCGTCAGGTGCTCGATGACAACGACATGCATCAGGCCCTCGACGTCGTCCGCATCGGGCGCAAAGAGTTCGAAGGCGGGCTGCGTCCAACCCTCCGGGTGTTCGAAGTTGCGGCGCAGGCTGCGCAGCTCGCCGGTATTGATGCCGTGCTCCAGCGCTTCGGCATAACTGGCCTTGACGTCGCTCGTGCCGAACGCCACGCCCATCAGCCCCTCGCCGTGTTCTTCGAGGTGCTCATCGAGATGCATTGTGAAGCGCTCAGGATCGATGATGCCACGCACTTCGAGATAGTCGTCCGGGAACATGATGCACAGGTTGCCGGTGCCCCACTCGATGTGACTACCGCGCGGCGGCACGGTAAACCCGAGCCGTTCAAACTGTGCACGCGTATTGTCCAGGTCCTGCGACGCGATGACCGGATGGTCGATGTTTTCGATGCCTAGGTACATGTCCTACTGCATTGCGGCGGCGATTACGCCATCATTTCGGCCATGGCCTGCGAAACGCATTGCTGTCACAGTCAAGCTGCCGAAGACCGGGGTATACCCCCGCTCGGCCGCAAACTCAAGATTGTCGGCAGTATATTCGTCCTACTGCTGGCGCTGTCTTTCATTCCACAGCTCGGCGCGCTGAACGACAGCCTGCTCAGCTACCTCGAAATCGTCTGGTGGGCGGTGTTGCTCGGCCTGGTCCTCGGGGGCGTCATCGACTACTTTGTGCCTGACGGCTTTATCATGCGTTTCCTCGGCCAGCGCCGGAAGCTGACGCTCGTTTACTCGGTGCTCGCCGGCTTCCTGATGACGGCCTGCTCGCACGGCATCCTGGCCATTGCTATCCAGCTCTACAAGAAAGGCGCCAGCGTGCCGGCGGTCGTCACGTTCCTGCTCGCCTCTCCGTGGGCCAACCTGCCGATGACAATCCTGATGTTCGGCTTCTTCGGCATCAAGGCCCTGTACATCGTGTTTGGCGCCATGGCGATCGCGCTGGTCACCGGGCTGATTTTCATGGCCCTGGATTCGCTCGGCTGGATCGAAGGATCGTCCGAGGCCGCAGACCCGGAAGACGTGTCCTGGGATCGCGTCAGCAACTTCGAACTGACAAAAGCAGCGAAGGGAAGTGCCGCCGGCGCCGTGTCGCTGGCCAACATGGTCCTCTGGTGGATACTGATCGGCATCATGGCCGCCGCCCTCATCGGCGCCTACGTGCCAGAGCATTTCTTCATGCAGTGGTTGGGACCGGACCTCACCGGCATGCTCGTGACGCTGCTGTTCGCGACGGTCATCGAGGTCTGCAGTGAAGGCACGTCGCCGGTCGCGTTCGAGATCTACGCCCAGACCGGCGCGCTGGGCAACCCGTTCATCTTCCTGATGGCGGGTGTAGCCACCGACTACACCGAGATCGGCCTGCTGTGGGCGAACATCGGCAAGCGTACTGCGCTATGGCTGCCGGCCGTGACCGTGCCGCAAATACTGCTACTCGCTTACTTCTTCAACCAGCTCTGAGTCAGCCGGACAGGCGTACGGCGGGCCGGCCATGAACGGCCGGTCGATGAACTGCCGCTCGAGGATCGCCTGTAATTCCGGGAAATACGTGTGATCGAAGTAAGGGTAGTTCAGGAAACTGGCGAGCTCGCGATTGCGCAGATCCGAGTCGGCCAGGAGCTGGTGAGCCTCTACCGGCCGGCCGAGTATCTGCAGGCCGATGTAGTGCACGCTCGGGTCGTGCGTGTAAACCTCGACGAGTCTGTCCAGCAGCTCGTTTGCGGCCGCTACGTCCCCCTCGGCACAGGCCTGCCGCAGCATTACGAGGATGATGTTCTCCTCGGGGAACCCGGACGCCTTGAGTGATGCGGCCAGCTGCGACGCTTCCTCGGTGTGACCGGCCCACAGAAGCACCCGGTGGGACTGGTACTGCAGGAAGGCATGTTGCGGGTAACGCTGGATGACGTCGCGCGCGATTGCCAGCGCGTCGTCGACGAGGCCGACGAACAGCACGTTGTTGATCAGTGCATTGAGCTGCAGCGGGTCGTCCCTGGAAAAGTCCACCATGCGTCGCAGCCGGTCCCTTGCCGCTTCCGCATCGCGGGTGACGGCGATCACGCCAATCAGCATTTGCTGCGCCTCGAAGTCGTTCGGGTACTCGTCGAGGTACGCCGAGTAAAGCTCGATCGCATCGGCATACCGCAGTTCGTTATTCGCCTTGTCGGCTTTGAACTTCAGTGCAAGCGCGGCGTTGTCCTCCGTTGCGATTGCTGCGTCGATCGCCTCGAGATAATTGACGAGGTCTTCTTCCGGGGAATAGTCCGACAGTTCGGCGCCGATGTTCGTGATATTGAGCTGACCGCCCCAGTACAGCGCCCGCCCCCAGTGCGCCAGCGCAAACCCCGGGTCGATTTCAACGGCGCGGGTGTGCGCTTCGAGAGCCCGTTCCCAGCCCTCGACGACCCCGGTTGCCCCTGTCTGTCCTTCCAGGGCCAGTGCTTCCAGGTAGGCTTCGTACGCTGCAACCGAGGCCGTGCCCGTAGAGACCATTTTCCTGAGCGCTTCAGGATCCATCGCCGTCTTGAGCGCATTGGCGATCTCTATCGCCACGTTTTCCTGGATCTCGATCACGTCCTTCGGCTCGCGATCGAAAGTTTCGGACCAGAGATGGAAGCCGTCGCTGGCGCGAATGAGCTGGGCCGTAACGCGCAGGCGATCGCCGCCGCGACGAACCGAACCCTCGAGGATATGCGCCACGCCGAGTTCGTCGGCGATGTCGGAGATATCGGTATTCCGGCCCTTGTACTGGAACGACGATGTGCGCGAAGCGACGAGCAGGTCGGGCGTGCGCGCCAGCGAGTTGAGAATCTCCTCGGTCAGCCCGTCGGCAAACCACTCTTGCTCCTCGTCGGACGACATGTTGACGAAGGGCAGCACCGCAATCGATTTGTCGACGACCGTCGCCTCGGCGCTATCGGGCGCCACCAGCCCCTGGCGCTCCCAGATGAAGTAACCGAGCGCGACGACGAGCGCTGCCATGATGACGAAATTCAGTTTCTTGCCGGTCGAGTGCGTGATCGACTCTGAGCGGTCGACCTCCTCGGTCCGCTTGACGCCCTCGGGTGTCAGCTCGAACGCCCACGCAAACAGGCAGGCGAACGGGAAGCCGAGCAGCAGGACACCGAACAGCGTCTTGCCAACCCATTCCGGCGTCTCGAACATGTCGAACAGGATGTCGCCGACCTGCAGCACGACCCAGCCGAGCACGATGTAGGCAACGCCTACCCGCACGACATTGCGTCGCCTCAGCTCGCTGAACAGCTTCCCCACGGTCGCTAACTCCCTGTTAACCGCAGGAAAGATACCACAGCCGCGCTATTCGGCCTGTTTTGGCGTGATGCGCAGCAGCTTGGCTCGCGTCTTGTCCGCCCGCAGCACTTCGACCCGGTAGTCTTTCCAGTCGATGACATCTCCGGCCACCGGTATGCGCTCGAGGCCTTCGGTAACGAAGCCGCCGATCGTCGACGCCTCGATCTCGGGGTCCCACGCGATGTCCAGCTTCGAGCTGAGCTTGCGCAGGTCGACGCGCGCACGAACGATCAACGAGCCGTCCGCCAGTTCGTGGACCTCGTGTTTGGGCAGGTCGCTCTCGTCGAAGATGTCGCCGACGATTTCCTCGATCACGTCCTCGAGCGTCGCGATGCCCTCAACCGTGCCGTACTCGTCGATGATGATGGCCAGGTGGCGGCGCGCATCCTGGAACGTACGCAGCAATTGCCGCAAGGGCACGGTCGGCGGCACGATCAGCGACTCCTTGGTCAACGCAGGCCAGTCGATGGCGTCGCCATCGTTCTGCAGCAGCCAGTAGAGCAGCTCCTTGGCGAATACGATCCCCGACACGTCTTTCAGGTCGCGGGTCGGTGAGAACGGGAAGCGGCTGTGCCCGGACTCCTTGACGAGAGCGATCGCCTCTTGCCGATCCATCTCGCCCGACAGGAAGTTCACCTCTTCGCGCGGCAGCATCACGTCGTGCGCGTCCAGGTAGTCGAGCTGCGCGGCCCCGACGATCATGCCGGCAGTATCAGTTTTCAGCGCTCCCTTGCTGCGACCGAGAACAGCGAGCAGGCGAATCTCTTCGGCGGTCGTCACCGGCATTTTGGCGTCGCCGCGCAGTGAGCGGGAAATCTTCTCGCTGAGCACGACCAGCGGACGCAGGAGCACGGTCAGTAAACGGATGCCGTAGGCAACAGGCGTCGCGAGCGTCGTCGCGTAGGTCACGCCGAGGGTTTTCGGAATGATCTCGGTGGCAAACAGCACGGCGATCGTAAACAGGATCGAGAACAGCCACAGCGTGCTCTCGTCGAACACGTTCTCGTAACTCGCGCCGGCAACCGCAGCACCAACCGTGTGCGCGGCCGTATTGAGAATCAGGATCGCGGCAATCGGCACGTCCATGTTCTCCTTGAAACGCGCCATAAGGCGGCTGGCGCCGCGGTGTTTTGTCTTGAGTACCTCGATCTGCGGCCGGGTGAGCGACAGCAGCACCGACTCGAAGATCGAGCAGAGAAAGGAAACGACCAGGACTACACTGACGGCAGTAACAAATAGCAGCATCGGACTTCCGAATGTGATTGAAGCGGCTGGGCCGCCGGTGAGGACCTAGCCGGGCGTGTAATACGTCGGCGAGGCGGGCCCCACGGGCAGACCGATAATAAATGTCCAGATAAAGAAGAATAGCGACCACAGCACCAGGAAGGCCACGGAGTACGGCAGCATCATCGCAATGAGCGTGCCGACGCCGGCCTTGGGTACGTACCTGGCTACAAACGCCATGATGAGCCCGAAGTAACTCATCATCGGCGTGATGATGTTGGTGCTCGAGTCGCCGATACGATACGCGGCCTGGATGACCTCGGGCGCATATCCCAACAGCATGAGCATGGGCACGAAGATCGGCGCCGTTACAGCCCACTGTGCCGATGCCGAACCCAGCATCAGGTTGATGAAGGCGCAGACGAGTATGAACAGGAAGAACAGGACCGGCCCCGTGAAACCGATGCTCTGCAGGAAGTTGGCGCCCGTAACCGCGGTGATCGACCCGAGGTTGGTCCAGCCGAAGAACTTCACGAACTGCGCTGCGAAAAAGACGAGCGCGATGTAGAGACCGAGCGTGCTCATCGCGTGCGCCATCGCGTTGATGACGTCGCGATCGTTGCGAATCGTGCCGACCACGCGTCCGTAGACGATTCCCACCATCATGAAGTAGACGAAGATGATGGCTACGATGCCGCGCAGGAACGGCGAGCCCGCGACGCCGCCGGTTTCCTGGTTGCGCAGGATGGCGCCTTCGGGCACGACGAGGATGACGATAAGGCCCGCGAACAGGATCGTCGCCCAGAGCGTGTGCCACAGGCCTTTCTTCTCCTCCGCCGAGAGCGGGTCCATGCGGTGCTCGTCTTCGTCGTCGAGGCCCTCGGGCGTGCCCTCGTACTTGCCCAGGGAGGGCTCGACGATCTTGAGGCTGATGAAGCTCCCGACCGCCGTGATGAGGAAAGTACTCGCGATCATGAAATACCAGTTGGCGCTGACGTCGACCTCGTAGGTCGGATCGATCAGCCGCGCAGCCTCGGTCGTGATGCCGGACAGCAGCGGGTCGACCGTGCCGATCAGCAGGTTCGCGCTGTAGCCGCCCGACACGCCGGCGAATGCGGCGGCGAGGCCGGCCAGCGGGTGACGGCCGAGTGAATAGAAGACGACCGCGGCGAGCGGCACGAGCACGACATAGCCCATCTCCGATGCCGTGTTGGAAAGTACACCCGCGAGCACGATGAAGACCGTGACCAGGCTCGGCGGCGCCTTGAGCACCATGCCGCGGATGACGGCGGTCAACCAGCCCGACCTTTCGGCAACACCGACGCCGAGCAGCGCAACGAGTACGGTGCCCAATGGCGCAAACTCGACGAAGTTGCGGACGAGGTTGAGGACGATCAGCCGCAGGCCTTCCGCATTCAACAGGCTCACGACCTCGATCATCCCGTTGTCCGCGCGGCCCTTCGCGCCCTCCGGCCTGGGATCGATAACGGCGACGTCGAAGTAGCCGAGGATGCCCGACAAAACGACCACGCCCGCGGCGAACAGCGCGAACAGCGACACCGGGTGCGGCAGCGCGTTACCCAGCCACTCAACGACGTGCAGGAACCGGGTTATACGAGTCTCGTTCGGCTTGGCCGAGGGTTTTGGAGGCATGATCTGGGGGGCCTTTACTGGAGCGCGGATATCGGAAAGCTTGGCAAAGTGTCGTAACAGGGTGGTCGAGTCAAATGCGAACTCACAGAAAACGACGATATTCGTAACAAACTCCGCATTAAATCAAATATTTACCATAATGTTCTCATCCGATTAGTAGTTGCGCTAGACATAAGATCGGATACACTCTGTGTGAGAGGAAGTACACAACAAGAATCCAGTCATGGATCGCGCTTTGCCAAGAATACTGACGTGCATTGTCATGCTGTGCATCGCCGCCGACGCGTCGGCGCGCGGATGGCCGCCTTTTGCCTTACAGGACTCGATGACCGTTTTTCGCGGCGGCGAAGCGGTTACCCTGGACAGCGGCGCCGACAGTGTTCTCGACAACGACCTCGACTTTGAACGCGACGAACTGACCGCTGTTCTCTCTGACGGCCCGGATCATGGCACGCTGGAGCTGCGGCCCGATGGAACGTTTCTCTACGAGCATGACGGCGGCAACTCCAGCAGTGACTCATTTTTCTACCGGGCGTTTGATGGAACGCGCTATTCGCGCGCGGCCCGGGTACTGATACGTGTCGAAGAACCGCCCAATTCGCCGCCGAGAGTCGTCGCGGAGGTCAGCGACCAGGAGGCCGCGGAAGAAGCTTATTTCGAGCTCGCCCTGGCCGACAATTTCACCGATGACGATCCCGACGACGTCCTGGCGTTCAGTGCCAGCGGCCTGCCCAGGAGCGGATCGCTAAGGATCGACCCCGTGTCCGGCGTTTTGTCCGGAACTCCAGAGCGCGGCGATGCGCGATCGAGGCCTTACGACGTAAGAATCACCGCAAGGGACAGGGCCGGTGCGACTGCGCGCCTGTCTTTCGAGCTGACGATCATCGAAGACCAGCGCGCCGACGTGGCGCTTGACGTACGCGTAGTCACCAACCCGGTAGGCGTCGGCGAGACGTCCCGTTGGGAACTCATTGTCACCAACAACGGGCCCGGCGCCCTGGACGTGGGCATGCTGAACGCTGACTGGGCAACGGCCGGTCCCGCGTTGTCGCTGACAGCGCCGGCCGGCTGCACACTGTCGGGGAACAATACGAGTTCGCCAGGCTTGTCGTGCAACATCTCGGCGCTCGAAGCCGGCGCGACATCGACCTACCCGGTCGAAGGCGTGCAGGACGGTGCCGGTGACAACTCGCTGATTGGCGTCCTGGTCTCGGACGATCCGAAGCCGGGCAACAACACCGATCTGGCAAGCGCGCAAGTCGTTGCCGCGTTCAGCGAAGGTCCGACGCAGGTCATCAGTTTCGCCGGCGCCGGAATTGACGCCGGTGACCTCAATGGCGACGGAGCAATCGACATCGTCGCTGCCGGCGCCGAAACGACGGTCTTCTTCAACAATGGCAATCGCGCGCTCGCCACGCCGGGCACCAGCCTCGGGTCCGGGACGGGCGCCAGCGCCGTCACGCTGCTCGACTGGAACGGCGACGGCAATCTCGATATCGCGGCAGGCGGGCTCGCAGGCGGTTCGGCGGAAATATTCGTCAACGATGGCCAGGGCGGTTTCTCGAGCGCCGATCGATTGCAGGTGAACGTCGGCAACGTGACCGCCATCGCAGCCGCGGACCTCGACCTGAACGGTCAGTCCGAGCTTGTTGTTGCCGGCTCGGCGGGGATCTACATCCGACAGAACGGCGCTGCAGTCACATCACTTAGCGGCGCAGGTGGCATTGATCTTGCGATCGCCGACGTCGATCTCGATGGCGACCAGGACATCGTCGCGGTCCGGTCGACCGATCGCACCGTCAAACTCTATTTCAACGACGGGACGGGCACATCGTTTAACGAGGCGCAGCTGCAGTCGGGCAGCGTCGCGACGGTCAGCGTGGCCGACATCAACAACGATGGCAGGCCCGACCTGTTACTTGGACTCGACGGCAACGACCTCCAAGCTCCACAGCACCAGGTCTATTACCAGCAAGGCAATGGCCAGTTCAGCGCCGGCCAGAGCTTCGGCGCATCTCCTGTCAGCGGACTGCTCGCCGGCGACATCAATGACGACGGCTGGAATGACGTCGCCACGATCAACCAGGCCGGCGTCCACCAGGTCTATCTCGGCTCCTCGTCGGGCAACCTGGCCCTTGCGCCCGAACAGCTGGTCAGCACCGGGATGAGACGCGGCGTGCTCGTCGACTTCAACAGCGACCAGTCGCTCGACCTGGTGCTCACAGGTCCCGATGCTGGCGTGTTCGAGATACATGCGAACAACGGCATTGGCCGCCTCGGACTCGGCGACCGACTTGCCCCGGATCTGCAGTTACTCGGCGAGACAACGATTACGCTGGCCGCCGGCGAGCCCTACATTGAGCCCGGTGCAACGGCTATCGATGACATCGACGGGGATATTTCTGGACAGGTCGAGATCTCGGGCACCGTCAACTCGACGGCCGTCGGCACACAGACTCTGACCTATACCGTCGCTGATCGCGCCGGCAATCAATCGTCCGCCGTGCGGACAATCAAGATCGGGGTCAACGAAGGCACCGGCGGCAGCGGCGGTGGCACGATATCGCCGGCCCTGTTACTGCTCTTCGGCTTGCTCGCCTTGCTGCAGCAGGCTAGGCGGCGACCGCAGATCCTCTAGAATCGCGGCGCCGATCGCTTCCGCCTTGGCCTGGCGCCCGTCCTCGGTGACGTGCGCCAAGTCGGTGAATACCTCTTCCATTTTGCCCGTCATCAACTCGTCGAGGTCCACGAAGATGACCCTGCCGGAGTTCACCACGGCGATGTCCCGCATGATCACATTGGCCTGGTCGATTTGCTCCGCGCGGCCCATCGTCTGGCCGGCGGGTTTGCTGGAGTCGAGTGTATGCGGCATCGTGGTCAGCACCGGGCGTATGCCGTTCGCGACGGCAACCTCGATCATGTTTTCGATGTTGCGCCGATAACGGCGAAATTCGTCGAACCCCTTCGATACCGCATCAGGCGCCAGGTCACGCGACACCGCATTGTCGAGATAAGCCCAGTCTGGCG
>JASJCH010000021.1 GCA_030066075.1 Woeseiaceae bacterium | reverse complement strand
CGAATCCAGACCTGGAAGATCTGCTGCTGGCGACCCAGGTTGGTGTCCGGATGGAACTGGAACATGCCCCTCGGGAAGTACTCGATATAAGCGTAGTCGCCATAGTTCATGCCACGCGTCTCGCGGATGCGCTGGTACAGGTGGCTGTTGAAACTGCGATGCTCGCCCAGGTAGGAGCGCGCCAGCCACAGCGCAACCCAGTCCGGATCCCCGCGCTTCACGTCGATCGGGAAGCCGAATGAAACCGCCACTCCCGGCGTTTCCTTCTCGATGATCGTCGCGTGGCGGCCTTCGATCAGCGGCGCGGCGCCCGCGTCCAGCAGCGCCTTGACGCCGGCGTCGAGCTTTTGCAGGTCATTGCTGACGCGTGCCGGGAACGCCTCGGGGTACCCGCCGGACAGCCCCACCGTCATGTTGGCGATCGTGTAGTACTCCTCGTAGAACATCTTCACATCGTCGAGCGTGATGGCCTCGATGTCGCTCGTGTTGCCGTAATTGAGCGATCCGTACGGGTGACCATCGGCATAGATCGCCGTGTACAGGACCTCCTTGCCGAGCTCTTCGTCGTTATTGGCGACGAGGTCGGTGCGGATGCCATTGGTGACCTGCTGCTTGATGCGCTCGAAGTCCTGCTCGGACCAGGCCGGAAACAGCAGCTGACCGCGGACGAGCTCATACCAGGCTTCGAGGTTGTCCTTGTGGACCTGGCCCGACAGACGCGTCATTTCCTTGTCGACCTGGGCGTTGAAGCCGGAGGCCATCGGGAACATGGCCTTGTTGATCTCGTCGATGCTCTTTGCTTCGGAGCCACCGTCCGTGAGCATGGCGGCTGTGAGGGTCGCAAGCCCCTTCTTGCCCTCGGGATCGAAGCCGGCGCCGGCATGCACGATGAACGACACGTCGACCAGCGGCGACGAGGCCGATGGCTTCGCGACGAATGACACTGGCGCCGCGTCTTCGGGCGCGACGTCCGGTACCGGCAGCTCGACAGCATCTTCGGCCGCGGCGGCGGCAGGCGCAGCCTCGGCCATGCCGGCAGCAGCGACAAGCTCGTCGAGCGAGGTCATGCCGTCGATGCCCTCCATCGACTCGTCGCTCGATAATGTGAACGTGACGCGCGAATCGTCGACGAAGTACCTGTTAGCCATTGCGCGGACGTCTTCGGAGGTCAGCGCCTCGTAGCTGCGATACACGTCGTTAATGATCTCGGGCGTGCGATCGTAGTGCACGAAACTCGCCAGCATCTCGCCGATGTTGCCCGAGCTGCCGAGCCCCGCCGTGAAGCTGTAACGCAGGCGCGACTTGGTCTCTTCAACCTTGGCCGGGTCCACGAGCTGGGTCCTGGCGGTTGTCAGCGTCCCGTTGATCGCGTCACGAACCGCAACGGCATGCTCCGCATCGGTCAGGCGCGCAGCAATCAGCAGCATCCCGGGGTCCTTCTGGTTTGGGAAGTAGGCGAACAGCTGGTCGACAAACTGGTTCTCGATGACGAGGTCTTTGTAAAGATCCGACGATGACGAGAAGTAGATCTCGGAGACGAGGTCCAGCGCCGGCATGTCTTTCTCGGTGGCGATGAAGGCCGGACCGCGAAACGCCATGACGAACCAGGGCTGCGTCGGGCTTTCCCACTGGTAGTGCTCGTAGCGGGGACCACCAAGCGGCGGCTCGACCGGCACGTCGATCTCGTAATCGCCGCGCTCCCAGCCGCCCCAGTATTTCTTGACGAGCTCGAACGTGGCCTCGGCGTCGACGTCACCCACGAGGATCACGGCAGTTTTTTCGGGCCGGTACCAGCGGTCAAAGAACGTCGCCGAGTACTCCATCTGGTCGGGCATCGCCTCGATGTCCTCGAGGTAGCCCATTGTCGTGTGCTGGTAGGTGTGGTGGTCGAACATCAGGTCGCTGATGCGCTCGAACATCATCAGGATCGGGTTCGAAATGTTCTTCAGGTACTCGCCTTTGACTGCGAGAGCCTCGGTGCGGAACATCTCCTCGGTATAAAGCAGGTTCTGGAAGCGGTCGGCCTCCATCTCGATGACCTTCTCGAGGTCGTCCTTTGTGAACGTGATGTGATAGTTCGTGTAGTCGTCGGTCGTGTAGGCGTTCTGGTCCGCCCCTGCTTTCTTCAGGATGTCGGAATACACCTCGGGCGGGTAGGCCTCGGTGCCGCGGAACATCATGTGCTCGAAGAAGTGGGCGAAACCGGTCTTGCCGGGCTCGACCTCGTTGCGCGAGCCGGTCTGGACCGGGATCTGGATCGTGACGATGTCCGGGTAGTCGGTCGGCACGACAATCACGCGCAGACCGTTGTCGAGGTCGCGCATCAGGTACGGCATGTCGAAAATCTTCGACGGGCCGGCATCCGCTTCAGCGGCCGGTTCCGGCGCTTCTGTCGATTTGCTGCAGGCGCCAAGGGCCAGCGCAACCGCGAGGGTGGCAAACAGTTTGTTCATCCTATGCTCCGATCTGATTACAATGCGGCGATGAGATTTCTGGTTCTAATGCTACTTGCCGGCTCGGCGTGGGCCGGCGAAACCGCCATTCATAACGTTTCTGGGTATACATCGACCAACTCGGGTATCCAGGAGTTCACCGTCCTGATGTTCTCGGACAAGGGTAGGGTCGTTGCGACAGGGGACGAATCATTACTCAACGAGCACCCGGATGCCATACGTATTGACGGCAAAGGGCGCACGCTCCTGCCCGGGCTCACGGACGGCCACGCCCACCTGTCGGGCTACGGCTTCCTGCAGCGCAGCCTGGACCTCTTCGGCACGCCGTCAGTGGAGGACGCAGTCGAGAAGATCGGCGCGTATGCGAAATCCAATCCACATGCAGCCTGGATACAGGGCCGCGGCTGGAACCAGGTCATCTGGCCTGTCCAGGAATTCCCGACCGCCGCCGACATCGACGCCGTGGTCGCCGACCGCCCGGTCTGGCTGCGGCGCGTGGACGGCCACGCCGGCTGGGCCAACAGCAATGCGCTGGAGATCGCCGGCATCACCGACGACACGCCAGACCCCATCGGCGGCAAGATCATCCGCGACGACAACGGCAAGGCGACCGGTGTGCTCATCGACAAGGCCATGGGCCTCGTAGGCGAGAAGATCCCCTCGCCCGACAAGGACGAGATCCGCGAGATCTACCGTGCCGCGATCGCCGGCCTCCTGCCTTACGGCATGACCGGCATGCACGATGCCGGGATCAATATCGACGAGGCCGAAGTGTTGATCTCGATGGCCGACGACGGTGAGCTCGGCATGCGCGTTTACGCGATGCTTCGGGGCGCCGGCGAGAACCTCGACAAGATGGGCAAGCCGCTCAAGCGCTATGCGCAGGACCGGCTCGACATCCGTGCAGTCAAAATCTATTCGGATGGCGCGCTCGGTAGCCGCGGCGCCGCGATGATCGAACCCTACTCTGACGACCCGGAGAATCGCGGGCTGCCTTTCTACACGCTGGAAGAGTTGACCGGCCAGGCCCACAAGGCCAATTACATGGGCTTCCAGGTGGCCATTCACGCGATTGGCGACTACGGCAACCGCCAGTGTCTCGACACCTTCGAGGCGATACAGGGCAACAAGCCGTCGCCGCTTAGAAATCGCATCGAGCACGCCCAGATCGTTACGCTGGATGACATCCCGCGCTTCCAGGAACTGGGCGTCATTGCTGCGATGCAGGCAACCCATGCGACGTCGGACATGAACATGGCCGAGGCTCGCGTCGGTCCGGATCGCATCAAGGGCGGCTACGCGTGGCGGCGAATGCTGGACGCAGGCGTCGTGATCGCCAACGGCTCCGATTTCCCGGTGGAACTCGCCAATCCCTGGCACGGCCTCTACGCGTCGGTAACACGGCAGAGCCGCGAGGGCCTGCCCGAGGGCGGCTGGTACGCCGACCAGGCGCTGACCCGCGGCGAGACCCTGCACTCGTTTACGCTGGCGAATGCCTACGCCGCGCACCAGGAGGAATACCTGGGCAGCCTCGAGCCCGGTAAGTGGGCCGACTTCATCATCATCGACCGCAACTACTTCGAGGTACCGCAATCGGAGATCGATGATATCGAGACACTCGAGACCTGGGTGGCCGGTAAGAAGGTCTATTCGGCCGAGGACGCGCAATGATCGTCGAGCAGGTCTGGACCGGAAACGCGTACCGCAACTTCAACTACCTGATTGCGTGTCCCGAGACCGGCGATGCGCTAGCCATTGATCCGCTCGAGTACGGCAAGTGCCTGGCCGCCGCCGAGCGGCACGGCTGGACGATTACCCAGATCCTGAACACCCACGAACACGGCGACCACACGGGCGGCAACAAGGGCATGGTCAAGGCGACAGGGGCGAAAATCATCGCACACGCCAACGCCAAGAGTCGGATTCCGAACATGGACCGCGGCGTTGGCGCCGGCGATGTCATCAAGGTGGGCAAGACCGTGGACCTCGAGTGCCTCGACACGCCCGGCCACACGATGAGCCACATCTGCCTGCTGTCGAAGACGGATCAGCCCGCCCTGTTCAGCGGTGACACGCTGTTCAATGCGGGTGCCGGCAACTGTCACAACGGTGGCCACCCGAACGAACTGTACGAGACGTTTGCCAACCAGCTCGAAAGACTGCCCGAGGAAACGCTGATCTACCCGGGCCACGACTACTTGATCAACAACCTGCAGTTCACGCTCGACCGCGAACCCGACAATGCGGTCGCGCAACAGATGCTGGCGACGTACGAGAACCAGGACCCGGCCAATGCGCTCGTGACGACGCTGGCACAGGAACGAGAGATGAACACGTTCTTCCGGTTGGACAGCCCGTCTGTGATCGCCCGCTTGCAGGAGCAGTTTCCCGAAATCGGCGACTCGCCGGATGAACGGACTGTGTTCTTGAAACTGCGGGAACTGCGCAATAGCTGGTAGGAGCGCCCCATGGGCGCGATCGCGGCCATGGGCCGCTCCTACGACGACCGTGCCTGCTCCCACAGGTACAACAACGATTCATACACTTCCGACTGACGAGCCAATTGTTCGTGCCACTGATCGCCGTTCCCATCGAAGTACGCGTGTAGCAACGTCTCGATCTGGTGTTCGTTCATGTCGTGATGCGCGGCGATCGTCGCGAGATCGAAGAACGGATCGTTGTCGCAGGCATACTCCCAGTCGAGGAAACGTGTCTCGGGCGTGTTGAGGATATTGCCCACAACCAGGTCGTTGTGGCAGCAGCACAGGTTGGGCGGTCGCGGGCCGTTTTCGATCTTCCGCAGGCATTCCCTGACCTTCGCCTCGTCGCCGCCTTTGATGCGGCGCGCGTAATCACGAGCCGCGCCAATCGCGTCGAACGTCCTGCCCGTCAGCGGCAGCGCGTGCAGCCGACGCAAGGCCCCGGCCAGCTGCTCAATGTTGGCATCAACCTCGAGGCAGTCCAGCGACCAGACTACACCTTCGACATACTCGGTCATGTAAACCGTGTCGGTGGCCAGCAGCACGCGGTTGGCGAGTCCCTGCTCCGCCGCTCGAGTCTGAATTTGCGCCTCAGCACGGCGGGCGTTGAAGGGCTCAGAGCGCGGCGCCTCGTCGATCTTGAGCACGGCCTGGCGCTCACCCGTGTCGACGAGCCAGGTGTGGTTTGTGAGGCCGCCATTCAGCGGGCTGAACGTCGCGTTCGCCCACTGCGGCAGGTCGGCAAGGACCGACTCCGGCGTTTCACTCATGCGCTTGCTTCACGATACGACCGCGTCCAGCTGATGAGACCGAACGGGATCATGATCACATAGACGACGAAAAGCAAAGCCGTGAGTTCGAGATCTCTTGACCAGTAGATAAAGATCGAGGCGATATCGATGGCAAGCCAGTACCACCAGTTCTCGAGCACCTTGCGTGCGACGAGGAACGTGGCCCAGATGGCCGACCATGTGGTCAACGAATCGACATATGGAAACTCGGCGTCCGTAAACTGATCGAGCAAATTGCCGCTGATGAAACTCAGCGCCACGATGACGGCGATCGCCCAGATATGCACCGCAAGCGGCCAGACGGTCACGGGCAGCTCACGCTCCGGCGTCCGCCCCCGGTACCAGACCCAGAAACCGTACACCGCCATTACGAAGTAGATGAGGTACAGCGCGGACTCCATGTAGAGTCGCGCATCGATCATCACATAAACATAGATCGCGCTGCTGACACCCCCGCACACCCACGCCAGGATGTTTTCCCGGATGAGGAGCACCAGGTACAGGACCGCCAGAACGACGGCGACCGCCTCCAGCGGACTCCAGATTTGCTCGAGCAGCGCGTCCAATCAGTCGGCGATCGGGTTGTTGAGCATCTTGATGACGAACACGCCCTTCGGCAGCTGCTCGAAGGTCGTTTTGAGCTCCGTGGTTAGCACAGCCATCACGTCGTCGTACTCGCCGCGAATCTGCGTGCTCATCGAGTTGGTGTCGACGTAGAGGTTGTCGTGCGCATTGAGGCGCTCGATGACGTCCTTGATAGGCGGAATCAGGTCTTCCTGGAACGGGTAGAGGCTGATATCGACGGCGACTTTCATGGTCAGAACTCCTTGCTGAAGGTCACGCCCACCTGGCGGGGATCGCCGGCGCGCGTGTACAGGGCGTTGGGGAAATCGGGCGGCTCGTTACCGAAGTAGAACCCGCGAACGGCATAGTTCTCGTCGAACAGGTTGCGGGCCCACAGCGTCGTGGACCAGCTGTCGGCGCGGTAGCCAACGCGGGCATTGACGAGTTCGTAAGACTGTGAGCGCTCGTCATGGGCAACGTCGAAATAGAATGCGTCGCGGGCGGACACGTCGAGACGGGCAAAGAAGCCGCGCGGGTGCTCGTAGCTGCCGCCGAATGCAATCGTATACTCGGGCGCGTGAGCCTGGGAGCGGCCATCGAGGTTGTCCAGCGACGGCGCCGAGACCTTCGTGAACTCGGTGTCGAGCAGTCCCAGCGTTGCGTACAGCATCCAGTTATCAACCGGCAGCCAGCGGATATCGGCCTCGAGCCCCAGGGTCTCCGCTTCCTCGACGTTGATGGTAACGAAGCCGAACGACGTCGGGTCGCCCGGGTTGAGCTGGAAGGACGTGCGCACCTGCTTGTCGTCGTGCCTGCTGATGAATACCGAGGCATTCAGTTGCAGCGACCGGTCGAGCAGGATTGTCTTGATGCCGCCCTCGAGGTTGTAGAGCGTCTCGGAGTCGAACGTGCGGTACTCATCGGGCACGGCGAGGCCCAGGTTGAAGCCGTTCGCTTTGTAGCCCTTCGACAGGCTGACGAAGCTCGTTACCGCCTCGGAATGGTCGAAGCTGAATGCGATCTCGCCACCCCAGAGATTATCGGACGGACCGGTATCGAGCCCGGCCGAGTCGCTGTAATCGGTCGTGCGTCGCTCGAAACGCAGCCCTGCGGTGAGGCGCGTGATGTCACCGAGGTCGTGGTCAACCTGGCCGAAAGCGGCGATATTGGTCGCGGTGTAATCACTGATGAACAGGTCGTCCAGGCTGTCGGCGAAATCGTAGCCGGGGTCGTAGTACTCGCCCTGGTTGAGCGTGCTGATGTCGTCTTCGAGACGCAGCGCGTAGACACCGACCAGCCAGTTGTCGGCGAGCAGGCGAAACTCCTGGCTCAGCGTTTCGCGATCGCGGTCGGAGACGGAGATGTAGTCGTACAGCACCGGCGCCCAGGCATCGTCGTTTCCCCAGTCGGCGTCATAGCTGAATTCGATGTCACTACTGGCGAACGAGGTGATGGAGGTCAGCGCCAGGTCGCCCTCGAAGTCGGCCCGGAACGAGGCGCCCGTACTTTGCTGTGCGTCCTTGCCCGGCTTGTCGGACAGCATCGTGAGACTGTTGTCGATCGCGAATGCGTCGTAGCCATCGTCGATGTCGACGAACAGGCCGGCGACGTTAAAGGTCCACGCATCACCGCCGAACCACTTGAGGCGGCCGCGCACGGTCGTCTCTTCACGGCCGTTGGTGTCATCGCGGTTCAGGTAGGTGTTCTCACGAAAGCCGTCGCTCTCGTGGTACTGCGCGCTAAGGCGGCCCATGACGCTGTCATCCGTATTGAGGCCGCCACCGACGGCGAAGCCGCCTGCGAGCATGCCGTCGTCACCGGCCTGCAGCTCGACGCGGCCGTTAAACTCGGCCGTCGGCTCGGCGCTGCGCATATAGATGAGCCCCGCCAGCGCGTTGGCGCCGTAGCGGGTGCCCTGCGGCCCGCGCAGCACTTCGACGCTCTGCATGTCGAACAACGTCGCCACCGTGCCGATGCCGCTAAAATCGATGTCGTCGATCAGGAATCCGACCGAGGGATTCGGCGCGCCCTGGTACTGCTCGAGCTCACCCGCGCCACGCATCTGGAAGTAACGCGCGCGATGACCGTCGCCCGACCAGTTGAAGTTGGGGATCGTGCTTATGAGTTCCTCGAAGTGCTGCACCGACCGTTCCTCGATCTCCCGGGCGTCGAGCACGGTGATGCTGGCCGGCACCTCGGATGCGGTTCGTTCACGGAAGTCGGCCGTTACGACGATCTCGTCGATGGTCCCGGCCGCCAGCGCGGCCCCGGAAAACAGGCACAAGAATGCGGCGACAGGCCGCAAGGTATTGTTTCGATTCATTATTCCCTTCCTACGCCGGCATTACCCGGATCAGGTTCTGAGGGTTCCCGGATTGGATCTCAGGCCGCGAGGCCACCCCTGTTTCGCGCCGATTATATCAAGGTTTCGATTCGAGCCTGGCGATCAGGCTCGACGTGTCCCAGCGGCTGCCACCGAGTTCCTGGACCTCGGCGTAGAACCGATCGACCAGTGCGGTCATCTCGAGCGTTGCGCCGTTCTGATTCGCTTCTTCGAGTGCGATTGCCAGGTCCTTGCGCATCCAATCAACAGCAAACCCGAACTCGAACTCGTCGTTGCTCATCGTTTGCCAGCGGTTTTCCATCTGCCACGACTGGGCGGCGCCCTTGGAGATGGCCTCGATGACCTTGGGCACGTCGAGCTCGGCCCTCTTTGCGAAGTGCAACGCCTCGGCCAGCCCCTGGACCACACCCGCGATGCAAACCTGGTTGACCATCTTGGCCATCTGGCCGTGTCCCGCCGGACCGATCAGCGTGATCGCCTTCGCATAGCAGTCCATCACCGGTTGGGCGCGTTCGAACGTCTCTTCCTTGCCGCCAGCCATGATCGTGAGCTGGCCGTTTTCGGCGCCGGCCTGACCGCCGGACAGGGGCGCGTCGAGGAAACCAACGGATTTCTCGGCAAGTGCAGTTTCAAGCTCGCGGGCCAGCTTCGCTGATGCCGTCGTGTGATCAACGAGAATCACGCCTGCGGCCATGCCGCGTATCGCGCCCTGCTCGCCGAGAATGACCTCACGAACGTCGTCGTCGTTACCGACGCAGGTGAACACGATGTCGGCGCCAGCCGCCGCCTCGGCGGGAGTCGGCGCCGAAGCTCCGTCGTACTCCTTGCACCACTGTTCGGATTTAGAGGACGTGCGGTTGTAGACAGTAACGTCGTGGCCGGCCTTCGAGAGATATCCGGCCATGGGATAGCCCATGACGCCGAGGCCGATGAATGCGGTTTTCATGGCTGGATACTAACAACAATCGCGCCCATGGGGCGCTCCTACGGGCGGGCTGTTACGCCGCTTTGGGCTTCTTCTGTTTCTGCCGCGGGTCGAGGCCGATCGAGCGCGCAATGATCTCGCGCATGATCTCGGAGCTGCCGGCGTAAATTCGGGACACGCGCGCCGCCGTATACATCCGGCTCACCGGGTATTCGTCCATGTAGCCGTTACCGCCGTGCAGCTGCACGCACTGGTCGGTAACGCGATCCTCGAGCTCGGTCGCAAACAGTTTGGCCTTGGCTGCGTCTTCGGCGGTCAGTTTGCCGTCGTTGTGCGCCATCACGCACTGGTCGATGAACGCCTGGCAGACGTCCATCTCCATGCGCATGTCGGCGAACTTGAAGCGGTTGACCTGGTAATCGGCGACGGCCTTGCCGAACACCTTGCGATCGGTCGCGTACTCCATGGTCACTTCGTAAGCCGCCTCGGCGTTGGCCAACGAACCGACGGCGCTCAGCAGCCGCTCCTCGGCCAGAAAGTGCATCAGGTGATAGAAGCCTCGGTTGAGCTCACCCAGTACGTTCTCCTTGGGCACCTTGACGTTGTTGAAGAACATCTCGGCCGTATCCTGGCTGTGCATGCCCATCTTCTTGAGGTTCTTGCCGCGTTCGAAGCCTTCCATGCCGCGCTCGACGACAAACAGCGTGATGCCGTGGCTGCTATTGGGATCCGTCTTCGCCGCTACGATTACGAGATCGGCCAGGATGCCGTTCGAAATGAACGTCTTCGAGCCGTTGAGCAGGTAGTGGTCGCCTTTATCCTCGGCCTTGGTGCGAATGCTCGACAGGTCGCTGCCCGTTCCCGGTTCGGTCATCGCGATCGCGAGGATTTTCTCACCCGACACGCAACCGGGCAGCCAGCGCGCTTTCTGCTCGTCGGTGCCCAGCTCGCCGATGTAGGGGCCGACCAGGCGGTTGTGCAGGAAGATGAAGAAGCCCACGTCGCCGTGTTTCGCGTTTTCCTCGAGCAGAATCTGCTCGAAGCGGAAATCCGAGATGCCGGCGCCGCCGTACTGCTCATCCGCCCACATGCAGAGCAAGCCCTGTTCGCCGGCCTTGAGGAATGCTTCCCGGTCGACGATCTCCTGCTCGTCCCACTTGTCCCGGTGCGGGCCGATCTCGTTGATCAGGAAGGCTCGCGCGGCATCGCGGAACATCTCATGGTCTTCGTTGAAGATGGTTCTGTCCATGTCTACTTACCTGTGAATTCGGGTTTGCGCTTGTCGAAGAAGGCCTGGATGCCTTCCTTGTTGTCGTCGGAGCCGAGCAGTTCGCCCTGGAACTTCGCCTCCATGTCGTAAGCCTTGCCCCAGTCGTTGAAGGCCGCGAAGCGCATGACCTTCTTGGTAGCCGCCATCGATAAAGGCGCACGCTCGGCAAGCGCCTGCGCCCACTCCAAGGCGGCCGGCATGAGTTCATCGGCCGGCACGGCCTTGTTGGCCAGGCCGAGCTCGACGCAGCGATCCGCCGGGATGCGCTCCGACTCGACGCTGAGCTGGAACGCCCGGCGATAGCCGAGCTGGTGCACGAGCAGCCAGTTGAGACCGCCGTCGGGTACCAGTGAGATCGTCGTAAACGGCGACAGCAGGAACGCGTTGTCGGCCATGATCATGAGATCGCAGTGCAGCGCAATCGACAGGCCGATGCCGGCTGCCGACCCGGGAACTGCAGCAATCACGGGCTTGGGCATGTTGGTGATCGCTTCCTGGATCGGCCGGTACTCGACCTGCAGGATCTCGCTGACGTCACGGTCGATGCCGGCCTTGAGGTCGGCGCCGGCCGAGAACGTGCGGCCTTCGCCGGTCAGCACGACGACGCGCACCGAATCGTCTTCGTGCGCCTTTTCGAGTGCGAACGCCAAAGCGGCCCGCAACTCCGTGTGAAACGAGTTCATCGCGTCGGGGCGGTACAACGTGATGACCGCGACCGCGCCGTCCTGCTCGTACTTGACGATGTCGCTCATCTAAAACGTCCAGGCGTATTCGAGCCGGAACGACTCCAGGTCCAGATCGTCGGAATTGCCGCCCGAAGCGAGCTCCCAACGGTTCCAGCTGAGCCTGAGGAAACCCTCCATCGGCAGGTCATAGCGCACGCCGACGCCGCCACCCCAGCCGGACTCGGTACTGCTTATCGTGCGATAGAAGTTGTCACAGACGTAGCCCCACCAGGGGTCCCACCAGCAGCCCACCAACGGCGGTCCGTCGGCGACGTTCGAGTCGACGTTGCTCCACCCGTAACCGAGATCGACGTAGGGCACCAACGGTCCCTCGCTGAAGTTGTACGTGCCCTTGAGGCGCCAATTCCACTGCGTCAGCGTGTGGTCAATGACCGTCGGTGAGACATTCGGATCTTCCGACACCAGCGTCGCCTTGTAGTCGGGCCGCAGGTACTCGATGTCGAGACCCAATGCCAGGTTCTTGTTGAAGTTGTAGCCAACGTTGAAGCCGTAACCCAGCTCGCTGCTGACGCGGGTTATCGACGTGTCGGGCGTCGGTGATGCCGAACCGCCTTCACCGCCCACGGACAAGCCATCCTGGTAAACGGCGGCGACTGATATGTACCAGGGCTGTGGCGCGCCGGGCACGCGGAACGACTGGGCCGAGGCCAATGCCGGCAATAGTACAAGTGCTGCGATTGCGAATAAGCGCATCTGTTCTTTCCCTTTTCGAAACGGCTACATGTTGCGGCGGTACTCGCCGCCGACGTCGTAAAGGGCGTTGGAGATCTGCCCGAGGGAATTAGACTTCACGGTCTGCATCAGTTCCTCGAACACGTTGCCGCGATCACGGGCCACCGCTTGTAAGCGCTCGATTGCCGGGCCGCTCTCCTCGGCATGCGTGCCCTGGAAGCCGCGCACGTGGCGGATCTGGTCCTGTTTCTCCTCCTCGCTGGAACGAATCAGTTCGAGCTCGTGCACCTCGTCCTCCTGGCCTTCCTTGGGCAGGAACGTGTTGACGCCAATCAGGGGCAGCGAGCCGTCGTGCTTCTTGTGCTCGTAGTACATGCTCTCCTCCTGGATCTTGCCGCGCTGGTACATCGTATCCATAGCGCCAAGCACGCCGCCACGGTCGGAGATGCGCTCGAATTCCTGGTAGACAGCTTCCTCGACCAGGTCGGTGAGCTCGTTGATGATGAAGGAACCCTGCCACGGGTTCTCGCAGAAGTTCAGCCCGAGCTCGCGCGAAATGATCATCTGGATGGCGACCGCGCGGCGCACCGACTGCTCGGTCGGCGTCGTGATGGCCTCGTCGAATGCATTCGTGTGCAGGCTGTTGCAGTTGTCGAACAGGGCATAAAGCGCCTGCAGCGTGGTGCGGATGTCGTTGAAGCTGATTTCCTGCGCGTGCAGGCTGCGGCCCGAGGTTTGCACGTGGTACTTGAGCATCTGCGAGCGATTGTTGGCGCCGTAGCGCTCGCGCATGGCCCGCGCCCAGATACGCCGCGCGACACGGCCGATGACCGTGTACTCGGGATCCATGCCGTTCGAGAAGAAGAAGCTCAGGTTCGGCGCGAAGTCATTGATATCCATGCCGCGCGCCAGGTAGTACTCGACGATCGTGAAGCCGTTGGCGAGCGTAAACGCCAGCTGGCTGATCGGGTTCGCGCCGGCTTCGGCGATGTGATAACCGCTGATCGAGATGCTGTAGTAATTGCGGACGTTGTTGTCGATAAAGTACTGCTGCACATCGCCCATCATCTTCATCGCAAACTCGGTCGAGAAGATGCAGGTGTTCTGCGCCTGGTCTTCCTTGAGGATGTCGGCCTGCACGGTGCCGCGCACCGTGGCAAGGGTCTCCTTGCGGATGCGCTCGTAGGTCTCCGCGTCCACGACCTTGTCCCCCGAAATGCCGAGCAGGCCCAGCCCGAGGCTGTCATTACCTTCCGGGAGATCGCCCTCGTAGACCGGCCGTTCCTTGCCCTCGAAATACTTGTCGATGCGTGGCTGCAGTTTTTCCCACTCGCCCGTCTCGCGCAGGTGCTTCTCGACCTGCTGGTCGATGGCGGCATTCATGAAGAACGCGAGAATCATGGGCGCCGGGCCGTTAATGGTCATCGAGACCGACGTCGTCGGCGCGCACAGGTCGAAACCGGAGTAGAGCTTCTTCATATCGTCGACCGAAGCGATCGAGACGCCGGAGTTGCCCACCTTGCCATAAATGTCGGGCCGCTCGTGGGGGTCTTCGCCGTACAGCGTCACCGAATCGAACGCCGTCGACAGGCGCGCAGCTTCCTGGCCATGCGACAGGTAATGGAAGCGACGGTTGGTTCGCTCGGGCGTGCCCTCACCGGCGAACATCCGTGTCGGGTCTTCGCCAAGTCGGCGGTAGGGATATACGCCTCCCGTGTACGGGTAGGCGCCCGGCAGGTTTTCCCGACTCAGGAACTTGAGCAGTTCGCCCCAGTCGCGGTAGTCGGGTGCCGCGATCTTGGGAATCTTCTGGTGGCTCAGGCTCTCGCGGTAGTTGCGGCCGGTGATCTCCCTGCCGCGCACCGTGTAGCTGTATTCCTCCGACTTCACGCCGGCCTTGCGCTCGGGCCACTCGCGCAGTAGCTGCAGCGACTCGCCCGACAGCTCGCCCAGGGTCTCCTGGTAGCGCTGGCGCAGCACCAGCAGGCTCTGGTCGCCACCGCTGGTCAGGCTGTCGGCCTGGTAAGCGTCGAACTCGGCCGGCAGTGCAGGGTCTTCCAGCGCCTTGAGGGCTTCATAGAGGTGTTGCAGGCTGCTCGCCGCCTCGGCCTGCCGGTCGATGTCGCTGTTGATATCACGGCCCTGCTCGGCAATCTCCGCCAGGTAGCGGATGCGCGCACCCGGGATCATCGCCGTCGCACGTGGTTCACGGATGCTCGTGTCGATGTCGGGCGTCCACGCGTCGGCGTCCAGCCCCGTCTTCTCCGCGACGCGGCGGCACAGTTCCGAGAACATGTAGCTGACGCCCGGGTCGTTGAACTGGCTGGCGATCGTCGGGTAGACCGGGATGTCTTCGTCCGGCGTTTGGAACGCCGTGTGATTGCGCTTCCACTGCTTGCGGATGTCGCGCAGCGCGTCTTCGGCGCCGCGTTTGTCGTACTTGTTGAGCACGATCAGGTCGGCGAAGTCGAGCATGTCGATCTTCTCGAGCTGGCTCGCCGCGCCATACTCGCTCGTCATCACGTACACCGAGTAGTCGACCAGGTCGACGATCTCGCTGTCACTCTGGCCGATGCCCGCCGTCTCGACAATGATCAGGTCGTAGCCGAGTGACTTCAGGAAGTTGATGTGGTCGCCAAGCATCTCGCTGGTCGCAAGGTGCTGGCGCCGGGTTGCGATCGAGCGCATGAAGATGCGATCGGAACGCAGCGTGTTCATGCGGATGCGGTCGCCCAGCAGGGCGCCGCCCGTGCGCCGGCGCGTCGGGTCTACCGCGAGCACGGCCATGCGCATATCCGGGAAACTGCCCAGGAAGCGATTGAGGATCTCGTCGGTGACGCTGCTCTTGCCGGCGCCGCCGGTGCCCGTGATACCGATGACGGGTACCCGCCCGGCCTTGACCTGCCACTCCTTCCGCAGCGCCGCCAGCTCGCTGTCATTGAACGCGCCCTCTTCGATCGCCGAGATCATGCCGGCAATGCCGGTCGTATTGTCGGCATCGACGTCACCGGGCGCCGCGGCGCGCCGGCGGCCGTTCTCGGTGCGTTCGACCAGGTCGCGAATCATGGCTTCGAGACCCAGCTCCATGCCGTCGTGCGGGTGATAGATGCGCTCGACGCCGTAGTCCATCAGGTCCGTGATTTCCTCGGGCGTGATTGTGCCGCCGCCACCACCGAACACCTTGATGTGCGGTGCGCCGAGTTCGCGGAGCCGGTCCACCATGTAGCGGAAAAACTCGTTGTGGCCGCCCTGGTACGACGAGACTGCGATGCCGTCGGCATCTTCCTGGATGGCCGCGCGCACGATGTCGTCCACGCTGCGGTTGTGACCCAGGTGGATCACCTCCGCGCCCTGGGCCTGGATTAGCCGGCGCATGATGTTGATGGCGGCGTCATGACCGTCGAACAGTGAGGCCGCGGTCACGAACCGCAGCGGGCCGCGTTCGACGCTGGTCTTCGCGCCCGGCAAATCGGAGGCAGCAGTACTCATAAGGAAAATACCCTTAAAAATCAGTTACTTTTGCTATTGCAAAAATTTTAATGTAGATTAAAATAATTCACTTGCCGGCAAATCTCAAGTAGGAGATTGCCGCGGCGGCGCTGCCGCCTCGCAATGACGGAAGGATTTCTAATGGCTCGTAACCCCGACGAAACCCGCTTCAGCCAGCAACGCGACCGGGTTCTCAAGGCCGCCGCCCACTGCTTCAACCGCAAGGGCTACAGCGGCACCTCGCTGAAGGACGTCGCCAATATGCTCGGGCTGACCGACCCCGCGCTCTATTACTACGTGCGCAACAAGGAAGAACTGGTCTACCTCTGTTACGTCAGGGCGGCCGACGTCGGTCGTGACGCCATGGAGCGCGCCGTCGCCGAGGGCGGCACGGGCCTCGAGCAGGCCCGCCGGTACCTGCGCTTCCACATCGAGAGCATGGTGGGCGACGAAGGTCCGATTGCCATCATGAGCGAGATACCGTCACTCAAGCCCGAGCATCGGGACGAGGTACTCGACCTGTCGCGGCAGCACAGCAAGAACTTCGAAGCCATCCTGGAGGGCGGCATTGCCGATGGCAGCATCGCCGCTTGCGACGTGCGCATGACCGGCAACGCCATCATGGGCTCGATTAACTGGATCCCGAAATGGTTTCACGGCGATGCGGCGCAGGCCGCCAACATGGTGAGTGAGTTCCCCACGGTGCTGACGCGGGGACTGGCGGCTTAACAGGCTTAGTCGAGGCGCCCCAGGTAGTTCTCTACCTGCTGCTCGAATTCGTCGATATCCAGCGAATCGGCATCGAGGTCGACGATGTCGATCTCGGTGTGCTGCGCGATGTAGTCGAGGCGCGCCTCCAGGCGGCGCTCGATGCGGCCGTAGTACTCGGAGCCCGAGGTCGTCGAGCCGCTGCGCCTCATGTCCAGTACGGTGACGGGGCTGCTGCCGGCCGATACCCGGGACCCCGTCCGGCTCTTGAGCTCCTGGTAGTCCTCGCGGATAGCCCTTGCGAGCAGCACGAGGTCGCCGTACTCCCGGCGCAACTCCATGAACAACTGGTCCGACTCGGCCCGCTGCTCACCGTTCAGCGAGCGCAGGACCTGGTCCCTGGCGCGGATAAATTCCTTGGTGCCGCGTTCGGCGGCCAGCCGGTACCAGGCTGACGCGGCTACGCGATCTTCGTCCACGCCCTTGCCGGTCAGGTACATGAACCCAACCATGTACTGGCCGTACTTGTCGCCTATCGGCGCCAGCTCATTGCGATAGATGAAGAACGCGCGTTCGTAATCGGTGCGCTCGTAGACTTCCTCGGCCTGGTTGAAGATGCGGAGGGTCTTCGCGTCAACAGGCATCTGGGGGAAGGAATTCGTCGACTGGGCGGTCGCGATAGAGGCAAACAGGCATGCCGTAACAGCCAGGCCCGCTTTGAAGGCGTGATTCACTTTTCTTTCCGCACTGCGTGAACTCTTAATGCCTGTTTGGACTGCGCCCGCATTGCAATAGTTCCGGGTGAAACCGCGTTCAGTCATCGAATTTCGGCACGCGTTTTTGCATGTTCGCCATCACCGCTTCCCGCTGGTTTTTTTTGCCCATGACGCCGATTTGCAGCTCCGCTTCGAGCGCCAGGGCGCCGGCATCCGCGAGCCGCCATGCGCTGTTGAACAGCCGCTTCATGGCGCGGATTGCGTCCGGTGATTTTACACGGATTCCGGCTGCGGCTTCCGTCGCGGCGGCCAGCGGGTCATCGTGCAGCGCGGTGACGAGCCCCATCGAATGTGCCTCTTCGCCGCTGATTCGGCGCCCGGTCCAGGCCAGTTCCTTGACCGTGTCGAGCGGCAGGATGTCACGTAGCGTCGTCGTCATGGCCATGTCCGGCACCAGCCCCCACTTGATCTCCATGATGGACAGACTCGCGTCGGGCCGCGCGTAGCGCAGGTCGGCGCCCAGCGCGATCTGCAGGCCTGCGCCATAGGCAACACCGTGCATCGCACAAATCACCGGGACCGGCAGCTCCCGCCAGACATAGGCCGGCGACTGCAGGCGATTGGCCGGCGAATCCTCGAGTGGCGCGAACCATGACGCGTCAATGTCGACCTCGGGATCCTGGAAAATGCTCGTATCGATGCCGGCGCAGAAATTGTCACCGGCACCGTGCAGGACGATGGCGCGCACCGACTTGTTCGCGGCCAGTTCCCTGCCCGCCTCGCGCAAGGCGTCGAACATGTCGAGGTTGACGGCGTTGGCCTTGTCCGGGCGGTTCAGCATGACCGTCGCGATGTGATCTGCAACGGCAATGTCAACGGGGTCGCTCATGCTCGATTCACTCAGGCCGCCAATGTGCACTTGCCGTTGCGCAGGACGATCTCATCGCGCTCGACCGCTACGCAGCGGAACGAAACGACCGGCCCGTCCTGCCACATGTCCGTGCGAATCGTGTCCCCGGGCATCACGGGTGACGAGAAACGCGCGTCGAACTCGCGGATCAGCGTGTCGTCGTAATCGCAGATGGTCTTGAGAATGGCCCGGCAGGCGATGCCGTAGGTGCACAGCCCGTGCAGGATGGGCACATCGAAACCGGCGCGGCGTGCGGTCGCCGGGTCCGCGTGCAGGGGGTTGCGGTCGCCGTTGAGCCGAAACAGCAGCGCCTGGTCGACGCGCGTCGGCAGTTCGCAGCTCAGGTCGGGATCGCGGCGTGGCGCCCGATGCGGCGGCGGCGCGCTGCCGGATTTACCGCCGAACCCGCCGTCGCCGCGCGCAATCACTGTCGTACCCATCGAGAATATCGCCGTGTCGTCCTTGGCGAGACGCCCTTCGGCCTCGAACAGCAGCATGGCGCCGCGTCGGGGCCCGCGATCGAAAACATCGGCAATGCGCTTGTTCACCAGCATGTCGGCTTCGGCCGGCAGCGGCCGATGCAGCGTCAGCCGCTGTTCCGCGTGCAGCACCTGGGTGAAGTCCCAGCCGAGATCCGGGGGAAACATGTCAGGCACGAGCACACTGGCCATCGACGGCACGGTGCGCAGCGGCGAGCCCTGCTCGTAGACAAATGGCAGTTCCTTGGCGTCGAGCGGATCCTGGCCGAAACCCACGCTCTGCGCATACAGCATCGTCTCGGTATCGCGATAGTTGAGCACGAGATCGTCGACGGCCGTGGCCATGAGTTTTTCGGAATTGAGCGTCATCGCATCGCCTAGCGGGGTTCGACGAAGAAATCCGGCGCCAGCGGAACGTCGGGATTCACGGCATAGCCACTCAGGTCGGTGATGCCCTCGTCTTCGAGCACCGCGTCGTCGACGCAGAAGTTGCCCGTGAATTCGCGGCTTGGTCGGCTCAGGATCACGTAAGCGGCATCCGCCATGATCTCGGGCTTGCGCGAATGCTGCATGAGCTCGTCGCCGCCGAGCATGTTCACCGCAGCCGTCGCGATCGTGGTGCGGGGCCATAGCGCATTGACCGCGATGCCGTCGTCGCGGAACTCGCCGGCCATGCCGAGCACGCACATGCTCATACCGTACTTGGCCATTGAGTAGGCGACGTGCGGCGCGAACCACTTCTCGACCATGTTGAGCGGCGGCGCCAGTACCAGGATGTGCGGGTTGTCGGACTTGCGGAGCCACGGCAGACAGGTCTTGGAGACGAGAAAGGTGCCACGCGCGTTGACCTGGTGCATCAGGTCGAAGCGGCTCATCTTGATCTCCTCGGTGCCGAGCAGAGCGATGGCGCTCGCGTTGTTGACGACAATATCGATGCCGCCGAAAGTCTCGGCGGCCTGTTCAACCGCCGCGGCAACCGCGTCGTCGTCGCGAATGTCGCACATCAGCGGCAGCGCCTTGCCGCCGGCCTGCTCGATCTCCTCGGCCGCCGTGTGAATGGTGCCGGGCAGCTTCGGATGCGGCTTGTCGGTCTTGGCCGCGATCGCGACATTGGCGCCGTCAGCGGCCGCCCTTTTCGCAATCGCCAGCCCGATACCGCGGCTGCCGCCCGTTACGAACAGTGTTTTCCCCGCCAGTGAGGTCATGCCTTCCCCTTACATCCTGAATACGCCGAAGGGCGTCTCGTCTTCGCGCGGCCGGTTCATCGCGGCCGACAGTCCCAGTGACAATACACGACGCGTGTCGACCGGATCGATGACGCCGTCGTCCCACAAACGGGCGCTCGCATAGTACGGGTGCCCCTGCGTCTCGTATTGCTCGCGGATACCGGCCTCGAAACGCTCCTGCTCCTCCTGCGGCCATTCGTCACCGCGCGCCTCCAGCCCCTCGCGCCTGACCGTCGACAATACCAGCGACGCCTGCTCGCCGCCCATGACCGAGATACGCGCGTTCGGCCACATCCACAGCATGCGCGGGCTGTAGGCCCTGCCGCACATCGCGTAGTTGCCGGCGCCGAACGACCCGCCGATGACCACCGTGAACTTTGGCACGGTCGCGGTCGCAACGGCGTTGACCATCTTCGCGCCGTCCTTGGCGATGCCGGCATGCTCGACGCGCTTGCCCACCATGAACCCCGTGATGTTCTGCAGGAACACCAGCGGGATGCCGCGACGGTTGCACAGCTGCACGAAATGGGCGCCCTTTTGCGCCGACTCCATGAACAGGATGCCGTTGTTGGCCACGATGCCGACCGGGTAGCCGCCGATGTGCGCGAAACCGCAGACGAGCGTCGAACCGTACAGCTTCTTGAACTCCTGGAATTCGGACCCGTCCACGATGCGGGCGATGACCTCGCGCACGTCATACGGGAAGCGGTACTCCCTGGAGACGATGCCGTAGATGTCTTCGGCCGGGTACTCCGGCTCGCGCGGCTCGCGCATGGCCAGCTCGTTATGCCTGGAAACATTCAGGCTGGACACGATGTCGCGTGCGATTGCCAGCGCATGCGGGTCGTCGTCGGCGAGGTGGTCGGTGACGCCCGAGATGCGTGAATGCACGCTGCCGCCGCCGAGCGTCTCGGCGTCGACGACCTCGCCGGTCGCCGCTTTAACGAGCGGCGGACCGCCGAGGAAGATCGTGCCCTGGTTGCGCACGATGATGGCCTCGTCGCACATCGCCGGCACATAGGCGCCGCCTGCGGTGCACGAGCCCATCACGACGGCGATCTGCGGAATGCCCCGCGCCGACAGGCGCGCCTGGTTGTAGAAGATGCGACCGAAATGATCACGGTCCGGGAACACCTCGTCCTGGGCCGGCAGGAACGCGCCGCCCGAGTCGACCAGGTAGATGCACGGCAGGTGATTCTGCTCGGCCACTTCCTGTGCCCGCAGGTGCTTCTTGACCGTCAGCGGGTAATAGGTGCCGCCTTTCACCGTGGCGTCGTTCGCGACGATCATGCACTCGACGCCGCGCACCGTTCCGATACCGGTAATGATCCCGGCCGCGGGCACCTCGTCCTTGTAGACCTGCCAGGCCGCGAGCTGGCCGAGCTCGAGGAACGGCGAATCGTCGTCGATGAGCGTGCTGATGCGGTCCCGCGGCAGGAGCTTGCCTCGTTTCAGGTGGCGTTCGCGCGAGCGCGCCGAGCCGCCCGTGCGCACCTGCTCACTCAGCGTGCGCAGGTCTTCGGCCAGCGCGAAATTGGCCTCGGCGTTCTGCCGAAACTCATCGGAATCGCGGTCGATCCTGGTCTCAACGCGTGGCATTGAACAACTCGCGACCGATCAGCATGCGCCGGATCTCGCTCGTGCCGGCGCCGATCTCGTAGAGCTTGGCGTCGCGCAACAGCCGCCCGGTCGGGTACTCGTTGATATAGCCGTTGCCGCCGAGGGCCTGGATGGCCTGGCTGGCCACCCACGTCGCCTTCTCCGCCGCGTAGAGGATGCAGCCGGCCGCGTCGAAGCGCGTGGTCTGGCCGTTGTCGGCGGCACGCGCAACGGCGTAGACATAGGCCCGACAGCTGTTCATGGTCGTGTACATGTCGGCGATCTTGCCCTGCATGAGCTGGAATTCGCCGATGGGCGTGCCGAACTGCTTGCGCTCGTGGACATAGGGCAGCACCTCGTCGAGGCAGGCGCGCATGATCCCGAGGGGCCCGGCGGCAAGCACCAGTCGCTCGTAGTCGAGCCCGCTCATCAGGATGGCGGCGCCCTTGCCCTCTTCGGCCATCAGGTTTTCCGCCGGCACGCGACAGTCCTCGAACAGGACTTCGCTCGTGTCCGAACCGCGCATGCCGAGCTTGTCCAGTTTCTGCGGCGTCGACAGCCCGGCCGTGCCGCGTTCGACAATAAAGGCGCTGAGCTTACGGCTGCCGGCATCGGGATCGGTGACCGCGTAGACGACCATGACGTCGGCCTGCGGCGCGTTGGTGATCCACATCTTGGAACCGTTCAGCACGTAGTGATCGCCGTCGCGGACCGCCGTCGTGCGCATGCCCATGACGTCCGAGCCGGCCCCGGGCTCGCTCATCGCCAGCGCGCCGAGGTGTTCTCCCGACACCAGCGCGGGCAGGTACTGCGCCTTTTGCTCCGGGCTGCCCCAGCGGCGGATCTGGTTCACGCACAGGTTCGAGTGCGCGCCGTAGGACAGGCCGACCGAGGCCGACGCCCGGCTGATTTCTTCCATCGCGACAGTGTGGGCGAGATAGCCCAGGCCTGCGCCGCCGTATTCCTCTTCCACCGTGATGCCGAGCAAGCCGAGCTCGCCGAGTTCGGGCCAGAGGTCGCGGGGAAACTCGTTGTCACGGTCTATCGCCGCGGCGCGCGGCGCTATGCGGTCATCGGCAAAACCGCGAACGGACTCGCGCAACAGATCCATGTCCTCGCCGAGACCAAAATCGAAATCCAACATAATCACGTCAGCCTGATCTATAGGCTGTCATTGTCGCTTATGGCGCTCAGGGTTGGTAGAGCACCGCGACCGAAGCGAACGGGTCCGGGTCAGAATGATGTGAGAAAAGACGCCGCGTTACCGCCTATCGGGCCGCGCCCGGTCCGCGCCGTTGACAGGTAATCGGCGCCCTTGGGGTAATTGTCCGGCTGCGGATTGCAGACCCTTAGCACGCGGTTGCGGTGGTACAGCTTGAGCTGCGACAGGAGCGGGATGACCCTCGTCGGGTCATTGCCGGTCAGCTCCTCGTGCAGCTCGGGCAGGCGGTAGAACGGCACGTTCATGTCGTAGTGGTGCGCATTGTGATAGCCGAAGTTCAGCGTCAGCAGGTTGAGCCACCGATAACGCAATGAGTGCGGCACGCTGAATGTGTGCTCCTGCTCCCACCGGGCGTCGCCCTTGTGCGGCGCATTGCCGACCTCGAACAGCGTAGCGTTGTACGGGTAGTCGTGCTGCAGCGCGTCCATGAAACGCAGCACGTGCATCATCAGGAGGTAGGCGACGACGTACAGCAGCGCAACTTTCGGGAACAGAACCGCAACCGCGATAAAAATGCCGAAGCGAATGACGATCACTGTGACGTTGCGCACCCGCTGGTCGCGGCGCTCCGGGATGATGAACGACGTGAACATCATGATGAAGTGCATGATCAGGTCGTGCGCCGGGATGTAGACTCGCTCGAGCAGTTGCGTCAGGCGCAGCACGACAGGGTGCTTTTCGAACCACTCCTCGTACTCGAACCAGACCACATCGTCATTGTCGACGTGGTGGCGGAAATGCTTGTAGCGCATGTCCTCGTAGGTGCCGTAGGCGGCTCCGCAAATCCAGCTCAGGAAACGGCCGAGGCGCGTATTGTCGCGCTGGCGTTTGAAGACGAGGTTATGGCCGCATTCGTGGATCAGGTAGGCGGCGATCGTCATGGCATGCGCCAGCAGCAAGGTTGCGCCGAGATTGATGATCCAGCTGCTACTGAACAGTCCCGCAACGCCCAGCGCGTAGCCGCCGACCGCGTAAATAACGGCCAGGCCATACCAGCGCAGCCCTGCGGGTTCCTTCAGTATCGCGGCAGACATAGTGGTGCTAGCATACTCCCCGATTCGCCCACCGCCAAAGGAAGCCAGCGCCGATGAAACTCGTCACTGCCATCGTCAAGCCGTTTCGCCTCGACGACGTACGTAACGCACTGAGTGAAGTAGGAATTCAGGGAATGACGGTCACCGAGGTCAAGGGTTTCGGCAGGCAGCGCGGGCATACCGAACTGTACCGCGGCGCCGAGTACGTGGTCGACTTCCTGCCCAAGGCGAAGATCGAGGTCGCCGTGTCCGACGACCTCCTGGAACGCACGGTCGAGGCCATCGTCGACAGCGCCAAGACGGGCAAGGTCGGCGACGGCAAGATCTTCGTCACCGAGCTCGAGCAGGCATGGCGGATACGCACCGGCGAGACGGGCGACGGCGCGCTCTGATCAGAACAGCTGCAACGCGGCTCGCAGCACCATGAACCACAGTACGACCGCTCCCGCCAGGTAGGCGAGGAAGCGGGCCATGACGATATTCGCCGTGCACTGGATTACGCTGTGCACGGCACGCAGCGCTACGAACAGCCAGGCAGCCGCCACGTATACCGTGTCAACCATGCCCGCCGCGAACAGCAGCAGGCACAGCGCGTAGAAAATCACCGGCAACTCGAACAGGTTCTTGAAATTGTTGGCCGGGTTGTTGACGGGTTCCGGGATCAGCGCGATGGCGCGCTCCGGCGTGGTCAGCTGCTGCGCGTCGATCCGGTTCGCCTTCATGTGGGCGATGCGCCTTACGTAAAGAACGATCCATACCACCAGTGTCAGCAGCATCATCGCCAGTACCGGCTTTAGAATCTCGCTACCGGTCATCGTTGCCCTCCTCCGCAAGCGCCGCTCGCCAGCGTGACAATTTTTCCTCGAAGCGCATCGACGCGTAGGCCGGGCTCGTCGACGGCAGTATCACGGTCTCCCGCGAGCCGGCGATGCCGGCCGCGAAGCGCTCGAACATCTGTGCAGCTTTCTGACCATTGAAGCATATTCGGCGGACCGCGGTATGCGCCTCGAAAAACGATTCAAAATCATTCACTTGTGCAGAATCGAGCGCGATATCGGCATCCATGCTGCCAGGCCGTACCGACGCGGCCAGCACATCCCAGAGTGCAATTCGATGTTCGACCAGCGCTGCGCAGCGCTCGGCGTAGCCGCCGGTGACGCCGACCAGTTCGCCCATGATGCGCCAGAAGGCGTTCTGCGGGTGGCCGTAATACTGCTGCTTGGCGATCGAGCGCTGGCTGGGCAGGCTGCCGAGAATGAGCACCCGCGCATCCGGGCGCGCCACCGGCGGGAAGCCGCGGGCCAGCGCGTCGGAGTCTTTAGTAGCCGGCATCCGGGTCGACGACATTGAACAACGCCTCACCGGCTGCGAAGCGACGCAGATTCTCGGCCGCGAGCAGGCCGTGGCGAATGAAGTTGCCGCCGCGGCTGGAGATGTGGGGCGTGATAATGACGTTATCCATCTGCCACAGCGGATGGTTCGAAGGCAGCGGCTCCGGGTCGGTCACGTCAAGGCCCGCTCCGGCCAGCTGGCCGCTTTCCAGCGCGGCGACGAGGTCCGCCGTAACGACGGTCTTGCCGCGGCCAACGTTGATGAAGTGCGCCCCGTCCTTCGCCGCGGCGAAGAACTCGGCATCGAACAACCCTGCTGTCTCATCAGTGAGCGGCAGTGCATTCACG
The DNA here is from genome assembly GCA_030066075.1 of Woeseiaceae bacterium. Taxonomy (GTDB): domain Bacteria; phylum Pseudomonadota; class Gammaproteobacteria; order Steroidobacterales; family Woeseiaceae; genus UBA1847. Next base: position 40,933 of record JASJCH010000021.1, on the reverse strand, counting down.
ATGAAGTCGGCCCGGGCGGCGAGCTCCGGCAATTCCCCTGACAGGCCGACGTAGTCGACAAACTCCGGCCCTTCGCGCGAGCTGCGCCGCGTGGCGACCACGCGCATGTCGAGCGCCGCCGCCCGCCTCGCCACCTCGGTGCCAATACCGCCGAGGCCAACGATGAGCACGGTTTTGCCACCGTATGACTGCATGGGACCCGTGTGCTCTCTGCCGCGCAGCCACTGGCCGCTTTCCATTTTTTTCGCATAGGCCGGCAGCGCGCGCGACAACGACAGCATCATCGCGACGACGTGCTCGGCGATCACGGGTGACGACATCTTCTGCATGTTGGTCAGGACAACGTCGCCGCTGCGGATGCGATCGTGCACGACGCAGCTCTCGACACCCGCACTGAAGACCTGGATCCAGACGGCATCGGTCGCGGCATCGAGGATCCCGGCCGAACAATACCCGAGTATGGCGTCGGCGCCGGGAGCTGCGGCAATCGCTTCAGCTTCGGACCGCACGCGGACCAGCTCTACGCCCGGATCGCTCGCGGCAAGTCCGTCGTAGAGGCCCGCAATATCGCGCACGACGATCTTGCGCGGCTCGCGCCAGCGCGGGTGGTCGCGGGTGGCCGTGTCGCCCGGCTCGACGCCGGTTTGCGCAACGAGGCTTTCGAGGTCCGACTGAGCCGACGCAACCCCGGGAAGCAGGGCAATAACGAGTATGACGAAAAAACAGCGGGCGAATGCGAACATCAGTGATCCTGGTGAATGACAGACATCGGCCCCACGGGCCGGACCGAGCGACAGTGTAAACTGGCACCTGGCGCATGCAACCTCGGGGGAGTACCGGCATGAACCGAATCGTTTCCGACGCGGACTGGCTGGCGGCGCGCAAGCAGCTGCTGGAAGAGGAGAAGGCCTTCCAGGCGGCGCGCGACGAGCTGGCGCAGAAGCGCCGGGCCCTGCCCTGGCGCAAGATCGACGAGGACTACGGCTTCGAGACGGAGAGCGGCCACAAGACGCTCGCCGGCCTGTTCGGCGACGCGTCGCAGCTGATCGTCTATCACTTCATGTTTCACCCGGAATGGGATGCGGGCTGCAAGTCCTGCTCGTTCTGGGCGGACACTTACGACGGCTCGGTGGAGCACCTGGCGGCACGCGACGTCAGCCTCGTAGCAATATCGCGGGCGCCGCTCGACCTGTTGCTGGCCTACCGCGAGCGCATGGGCTGGCGCTTCCCGTGGGCCTCGTCGGCCACGAGTTCCTTCAACTACGACTTCGGCGTGTCGTTTTCGCCGCGGCAGATCGCCGCAGGCACAGCCGATTACAACTACGAGGATGGCAACGCCGCGATCGAGGAATTACCGGGCATCAGCGTGTTCACGCTTGACGGAGACAGCGTCTTTCACACGTATTCAACCTATGCGCGTGGATTGGACCCTTACAACGCGACCTACCAGTTACTCGACATCGTGCCGAAGGGCCGCAACGAGGACGACCTCACGTACCCACAGGAGTGGGTGAAGCGGCGCGACGAATACTAGCTAGGCCGGGAAGAAATCGATCGGCTTGGTGGTCGTGATCGGCTCGACGTCCTTGGCCTCGAAGCGGAACAGCTTGATGCGAGCCACCAGCTTGGCCTCGAGATCCGGGTCGCCGAGTTCGCTCGAAACCACTTCGCAAAACGTCACGGCGCCATTGGGCGCGATCGTCAGCCGCAGGACCAGCTTGCCTTCCAGCGTCGGGTCGTTACGCAGCGCGCGGTTGTAAAGGGCGAAAATTGCGCCCTTGTTGCGATCGAAGACCAGCTCGATCTCCTCGCGCGAACGTGACGCCTTGCCGCTCGAGCCCTCGCGACGCGCGCCGCCCGCAGGGGCGATGTCGGCGACGGGACTGTCGATCTTGGTCGTCGTGCGGCCGGCGATGCCGGTGCCGCCCGTGTTACGGCTCATCTGCGCCGTGTTGATGCCGCCGGAAGCCGCACCGACGTTCGACGTGATCATCGAGCGCTCATTGCGCTGCGCTTCGCCAACTGATGCGGTCAGCTCACGGTCGTCCTGCACCTTGTTGAGCAAATCCTGGTCGACGAGATCCGCCAGGTCCTCGGCAAACGGCATGAACGCGGCCTGCGCCTGCTCACGCGCGATTTCCTCGCGATCCGGCTCGGGCTCCGGCTCGGGGATTATTTCGGGCTCGGGTTCCGGTTCCTCGGCAACCTGCTCGGGCTCAGGCTCCTCCTCGGGCTCAGGCTCTTCCTCGGGCTCCGGTTCGGGCGGAGGCGGCGGCGGCAACGGCTGCTCTTCGAGCAGCAGTTTCGCGACCTGCGGCGGAATCTCGATAACGTCATCGAATTCCCTCTCCGGCGCGGGCAGAAACGGCCAGGCGATACTTAGCACCAGGACGACCAGGAAGATCGTGCCGAGCATCCGCTGGAACTTGCGCTCCTGGCCGGAGTCGGCTGTCCATGGCAGTTCGTACTCTCTGTAGAACGGTAAATCCACGCGCTACTCCTAAGCTGTCCTTGCTACCTTGCCGCCTGCAGTTCGTCGAGCTTCTCGGAGCTCTTCTGCAGTACCGCAAGTGAAATCTGCCCGTAATCCGACGCCGTGCACGTCGCCATGACCTTCTTCAGCAGCCGGTACGGGATTTCCTTGTCGCCCATGATCGTCACTTCACGGCCCGCGATGTCGTCCTGGGCCTCGCGCCGCAGCACCCGATCGTTCTGCGACTTCAGCGCCTCGCGCAGTGCCGGGATGTCGTTGCCCTTGATATTCATGACATCGGCGACCTTCGCAACCGGGGTGCCCTGGACGATGATGTCTTCTTCACCAATAAGGATGACGACGGTTTCCTTCGCCTTCTCCTCGGCAATGGACTCGGGCAGCTGCAGGTCCTTCGCGTTCGGCAGCGTCTCGACACTCGAGGAGTTGACGAGCAGGAAGAACACGAGGATCGTGAAAATATCCATCAGCGAAACGAGATTGAGACCACCAGAGCTCTTGTTGCGCTTGTGGTGCTTCTCCATGCGTTTGGCGCGGGCTGACTTGACCATGCTTATGCACCTCCGGACGCGACCGGTGCGTCGCCGATGGATATGTCGGGGAACAGGTCAATGCGGACTACCGTCAGTCCCACGGCCTCTTCCTCGACCCGTACCCGGTCCATGATTTGCACGAGCGTGTCGTACTCGATGTCCTGCTCAAGCAGAATCGAGGCATCCGTCTTGGTCGGATAGCTCTTCTTGAGCTGGGACAGTTTTTCGCTCAGGGCGTTAAAGTCGTATTCACCCTCTTCGGTATTGGGGTAAACGCCGAGCAGGCCCTGGTTGCGATCGCCGACTTCTATCTTGTCTTTACGAACGATGACTTCAAGCTGGAACGTCTGCTCCTGCGGATCTGCGGGCTCGGTTGAGGAGCCTGGCAGGTTCAGTTCGAGAACCGCCAAACGCGAGAACACCGCGGTGATCAGCAGGAACGGCACCAGAATGACCATCAGGTTCATAAAGGCCGTGATGTTGAGCTCAGCCGTCTCCTGGTTAGCGCGACGGCCGCCCTTGCGGCGATGGTACATACCTTACGCTCCGGCAGTCTTGAGCTGGCGTTCCGTTACGGCGTTGAGGAACTTGACGCTGGCCATCTCGAGGCTGTCCACGAGCTGGTTGGTCTTGGTCTGCAGCAACGCGTGAATCAGCAGCAGCGGGATAGCGACCATCAGGCCGAATGCCGTGGTGTTCATCGCAACCGAGATCGACGCCGACAGCAGGTCAGCCTTGTCGGCCGGGTTGGCGTTCGATACGGCCGTGAACGCGCGGATCAGGCCGATAATCGTGCCGAGCAGGCCGAGCAGTGTCGCAATATTGGCGAGCGTCGCGAGGTAATGCGTGCGCTTTTCGAGCCGCGGCAGCACCTCCATCATGCTCTCCTCCATCGCCTTCTCGATGTCGTCACGACGGCGCGCCGATTTCACCCGGTACAGCCCGTAGGTCAGGATCGAACCGATCGCAGCCTTGGACTTGGCCGTGTGCTGGGCCGCCTCCTGGAAATTGCCCGCTTTCAGGAACGGGACGATCTTCTTCCACAGCGAGCGGTTGGCTGCACCCGACATCGTCAGGTACATCCAGCGCTCGATGGCGATCGCCACGCCGAATGCAAACACGAACAGGATCGGGTACATGAATGCACCGCCTTCCTGGAAAAAACGCACGATTGTGCCCATTGTCTTGCTCCTCTGTTTAACAACTCGCGCCCATGGGGCGCTCCTACTACTCTTCTCCGTACAGGTCGGTGTGGTACTCGACCTGCCTCATAAACTCTTCGCGGTCCAGCGGCGCCAGTACGTCGTCGAGCAACGTGTTGACCGGCCTGCCCATCAGGTCGCCGGGATCCGACTTCTGCCAGGGCACGATGTACAGCACCTTCGGCAGTTCCTGGTTGCCGGTAATCTCGGTGCGCCCCAGCTCGAGCCGGTCCATCACCTGGCTGCCGGACTCGTCGCGCGTTACGTCGGCGGCCAATACCGCCGTCGGTACGGCTGGCTCGATGTCATCGATCGACTGGTCAGCCACGCTCGACGTATCCACCGCGGGTTCGATCGCCGAGGTATCCACGGCCGGCTCCAGCTCGTCCGCCTCCTGCGCAAAAGTGGCAAACGCTGCCAACAACATGGCCAGCATGAATCGGGGGCCGAATACTCTGAATGTCATCGTATTCATGTCCGTCACTCCGCCACGTTTGCCGTGCGCTGAGTTGCCGCAACGCGGCGCCTCAGATCTGCGATCCATTTCTCAACCTGCTTGTCTTCACCGACCAGCTGCTGGTAAACCTCGAAATGCTGCAGTGCAACATCGAGCCGCTGGAGGTATAGCTCGTTGAGAACACCCAGGTTGTAGTGTGCCAAGGCGTAATCGGGCGAAGCTGTGACGGCCTTCAAATAAGCGGCTTCTGCCTCGACAAAATTTCCATTTCTGCGAAATAGCATGCCCTGCTGGTTCAATGCGGGGGGATGACTGGGGTCCAGGGCCAGCGCAGCGTCGATCGACGCCTGCGCGGCGGCCTCGTTTTCGTTCTGCGAGTGAATGATCGCGAGATTGACGTGCGCGCCGGGATAGGCCGGGTATTGCAGCAGGAATTCCTTGAGGCGCAACTCCGCGTCCACGAAATCACCGGATGCCATGACCGCCACGGCCTGCTCATAGAGAGTTTGCGCCGCGGGCGGAATCTCGGGCAGAACGCGTTCCTGTCCCGGCGCCGGCTCACCCTGCTCACGCGCGGTCGCGGCGTCGGGCTTCGACCCGGAGCCCGCGCAACCGGCGATGACGAGCATGCCGACCGGCAGCAACAGCCGCCAATTAATAGAGCGATGTAACGACATCTTCACTGCGCTCCCTCTTCGCATACCTGGCCGGCATCAGGCCGGCGAGGCGGTTAAAGCTCTTCTTCACCCATTCGTCGTAGACGCCGTCGGGCGCACGATCGGTATTCGCCTTGTAAAGGTCGATCGCCTTCTCCTCGAACGGGTACATTTGTTCCTCGAGCAGCAGCTCGTATTGCTCCAGCGCGGCCGCATCGAGGTCCGCCGGCCGTTCCGAATCCATCAGGTCCCGGCTGAACTGCTCGTAGACCTGGCCGAGCTGGAAGGTCGCGGCGGTCGTGACCTCGGCGACGCCGTAGTCGGCGGCATCGGTATAGACCTCGATGACGTCCTCCATCAGCTCACGCTTGAGTTTCATGCTTTCGGCCAGGGGCTGATCGAGCTTGACCACCGTGAAACGCCGCAACACGGGCTCGGCCAGTTCCAGCGACGCCTTGGCCGCCAGGTAGCGTGTCCGGTCCGAGCGCTGCGAACCAGCCGTCGCATCGACGCGGATCAGCTCCTCCAGACGCGCCGTGACAGCGGCCGCATTGCCCTGCCCCCGTTCGATCTCCAGCAGGCGGTAACGCGCTTCGATCGACTCTGCCAGCGGGTTGGGATACTGCGCGATGATATTGGAGAGCACGCGGTACTCGCTCGAGATCGTGTTGCTGCTCTTATAGAGGTCAGCGGCTTTCCACAGCGCCTCGCGACGAATGTCGGCGGTGCTCGTAGGGGCGGCCGCAATGCGCTCGAACTCCTGCGCAGCCTGCACGCTGTTACCCGACTCGAGGTAGGACACGGCGAGGTTTTGCGTGATCTCGTCGGTGAACTCGCTGTCCGGGTAGTCGGCGCGGAATTTCTCCAGCGCAGCCGAGGCGCGGCCCCAGGCCTTGAGATTAATCAGCGCGGCAGCCGCGTCGTATTCGGCGGTCATCCGAAACTCGGAGTCAGGCACGACCTGGCCCAGGCGAGTGAAATGCGTAACGGCCTCCTCGAGCATGCCCATGTCACGCGCCATCTCACCCTGCTTGTAGATCGACGACGCGATGCGGTCTTTCACTTCTTCATTGGCTTCCACGTCGTCCACGGGCGTGAACGTGCGCAACTGGTAATACGCCTGCTCGGCCGCCCCGAAATTGCTCAGGTCGAACTGCGAATGAGCGATGACCGTCCAGGCGGTGCGCGCCAGTTCAGGCTTGACCGGCGGCTGCTTGCCCACCACGGCCTGACCGACCGCGATGGCAAGGTCGAACTGGTTCTGGCCGAACAGGTCCTCGGCAACCGAGGTCAGCACGGCGCCCGACTCCGGATGTTCCGGAAAGGTGTCGGCGAACTTCAGGCCGCTGTCGAGATACTGCTGGTGCCAGGCGGCGCGCGCCTGGGCCTGCTCGGCGCCAGCCAGCGTCTGCTCGTGCTCGCGGTAGGAGAGCAGCGCGGCATAGCCGGCCTCGGACGCCTTCTCGTGGTTCGGGTAGCCGTAAGCGGTACGCTCGTACTCGGCGGTCGCCGCGTCGAAGTCGTTACTTTCGAACAGCACTTCAGCCAGCAGGAAGTTCGTGTTGGCGGTATCGGGCTCGCCGGGGAAATAGGACAGGTACTTGCGGTAGTAGCGCGCGGCTTCCTGGTAGTCGGCGCGCTTGCCATCCTGCTGCGCTTCGGCGTGGTAGTACTTGGCGAGATCGTTGAGGTTTGCTTTCAGGTGCGCCTCGACCTCCGTGTTCTCGGCACGGGGGTTGCGCACCCAGAACTGGCCGTCCATGCCATAGCGTTCGACGAAACCCTTCTTGCCGTCGAGCACCAGGCTCGGAAACCCGCCACGCTTGTAGGACTCGATAACCTCGACCTGCAACAGCGGCGATTTCGGATGAAACGGATCCTGCTCGACGAACGCCTCGTAAGTCTGCGCCGCGTCCTGGTAGCGCTCTTTCTCGAGGTAGAGGTCGCCGAGGTTCATGTACACGATCCAGGCGTACTCGGGATGCTCCCGCCCTTCGAGGAACTCCGTGATGCTGGCCGCGCCGTCCATGTACGAGAAGCTGATGCTGAGCACGCGGAAGGTATCTTCGACGAGCTCCTGGTTCGCACGGCTTAGCTGTTCGAAGCGCTTGTCGCCTTCCTGGATCTGGATGCCACTGACCTTGCGGTCGAGCAGCTCGAAGAAACTCACGAGGCTGTCCTCGTGCCAGGCCAGTTTGAACTGCGACCAGCCCAGCTTGTAAAGCGACTGCTCGTAGAACTTGCCGGACGGCCCGTAGGCGACGACGTCCTGGTATGCCATCTCGGCATCGTTGTACCGCTTGCGCAGGAACAGCATTTCGCCACGGCGAAACTGCGCCTCGTCAATCAGGGGGGTATCCGGGAACTGCGTCACGAGTTCGTCGAGAACCTGCAGCGCCTCGTCGGTCCGGCCGCCGATTTCGTAAGCACGCGCGAGCTGGTACAGCACCGTGTCGTTGCGACGGTACTCCGGGTAGGCCTCCAGGAGTTGCTGGTACAACTGGACGGCATTGTTGAAGCTGGCGTGGTTGAGCGTGTCGACATTTGCGGCCAACTGCTCGGCCTCGGTCGCGTCCAGCTCGAGGTCGCCGAGACGGCGCATCGCTTCTGCGCGCAACTCCGGATCGTCGGATGAGAGTTCGAGGAATGAGCGGTACTGGTCGCGTGCGAGGTCGGTGCTGCCGATGATGACGTTGCCTTTGCGGACATCGACTTCCTTGTCCTCGAGGCTTGCAATCGTGTCACGCTTCTTGACCTCGTCCGCCTGGGCGAACGCGGCTGTTACGAGCAATAACAGGAGTGTGAGACCACGGACCATCATTCGTCCCCGCTCCCCGTCGAGGCAGCAAGGTCGTAGATGGCCGCAAGCGCGAAGCGCGCCTGCACCGTGTAGACGTCGAGGCGCTGTTTCTGTGCCTGCAACTCACCGACCGCGATCGACTGCAGGAAGGCGCGCTGGCTGCCCATCGCCTCGGCAACTTGCAGCTGCATGTCGTCGATTTTCGGGCCAAGACCATAGACGCGATTGCTGAAGTCCTCGAACCGCAGCGCTTCGTCGCGCATCGTGTCATCGATCTGGCGTCGCGCGCGCTGGGCCTCGACGAGCGATTCGCCGGTTTCACGCACGTCACGACGGGCGCGCCAGAGCCGGTCTTTGAACTGCTTCTCCAGTTCCCACTGCAGGACGCCCTGGAGCAACTCCACCTTTTCGCGGACCTCGGCCGCCTCGGGAATGTCGGCGTTCAGTGCCGGGTTCGAGGCGAACTCGGATATCTCGCTCCAGTTCTCGAACTCGCGCTCGTTGGCGAACGCGAGCCAGTCGAATTCGCGCTCTATCCGGTCGAGCTCGGAATCGAACTCGAACTTGCGTTGCACGAGTTCGTCAATATCGGCCCGCGCCAGCGCGTCCTCGATACGCGGCAGGCGCTCGTCGTAAGCCTCCTTGCGCGTTTCGAGCATGTTCGCGAACACGTCGATGCTGCCCCGCCAGCTATCGAGATTGCGGTTCAGGTAATGCAGGTCGCGGTAGTTCTTGAGGCCTTCCTGGAACTCGTGGGACGCAAGCATCAAGTAGAGGTAGCGTGCCTCGGGACCTTCCGGCAGCGCTTCGAGACGCCAGTACCAGCCGGTCGTGCCGAGAGGATCCTCGTCGAGGAAGAAATCGAAAATCTTGCCGGACTCGATCAGGCCGATCATCCGGTCGATCCGATTGGTTTCCTCGTAGAAAGCCTCGATCGCGTTCAGGTAGTGATCGGCGGCCTGGCTTACGGCGTCCAGCTTGGCCAGCGCGTACGGAATGGCCAGCATGGACTCCTGAACGGCCGGGTCGAGAACGTCGCGACCGCGCAACTCCATCCAGGGCGCCAGGGCGCGACGGTAATTATTGACCTCGGCGTCGGCCCAGCCCACTCCGAGCAACGCCTTGTTGGAAAAAGGGCCGTCTAGGCGCACGCGTTGCAGCGGTACTTTCGCGGCCTGCGGCTGGCCATCCTGCAGCAGCGCGTAGCCGAGGGCGAGGTTGGCCTTGTCACGGATTGCGGTCAGTTCGTCGTTGTAAGGGTCGATTTCGCCGAGCTCGCTCAGGATCTCTTTCGCGGCCTCGACATTGCCGCTGCGAACCAACGCGACACCGAGATTGAACTTCGCGTAGCGCGACCACTCGGTACGGCCCTTCCAATTGCCCAGCAACTCGATCGCCTGCTCATACTGGCCGCTGTTGATATAGATCTGTGACTGCAGCATCTGCGCTTCGCGCCACAGATTCTTGGGCAGATCTTCGCTCAGGTTGGACAAAGCGTCCTGGGCTTTGTCGATATAGCCGCGCTGCAGCCAGATCTTCGCCAGGAAGAACCAGGTGCGGTCCCGGATTTCCTCGTTGACGTTATCGGCAAGCAGGCGCTCGAATATTTCCGCCGCCTCGAGGTGATGCCCGTAGGACAGGTACAGGCCGCCCAGCAGCAGCTCCGCCTGCTGTTCGTGGTCGTCCAGCTGGTTCTGCTCCTGCGCGGCGAGCAGCCGCACGATCGCCGGGAAGTAATCATCCTGGTAGAAGTAGAACAGGACCTCGCCGTAATGCGGGTCCTCGACGACTATCGGCTCAGGATCGTCCTTCGCCGCTTGCGCCGGTAGCGCGAGACCCAGGAGTAACAGGCATAGCGCAGCAATAATGGCACCGCGTCCGAGCAAGAATCACTCCCATTCCTTGATAACGAAATCAGGCTGCTGCTTCTTCTCGCGGTCGGTGATCTCGAGTTCGATGTACTTGGCGCCGATGCCTTTATCGAACGTCAGGGTCGCACCGCGTCGGTAGTCGCGAACGTTCGGGCCCGTGCCGACAAATGTCGCGACCAGCTCGTGTTCCCCGGACTTGAGGTTCGCCATGTGCACGCGATGCACGCCGCCGCGCACCAGCGCATCCGCCTCGCGCTCGGTATACAGGTAGTTGGCGACTTCCTTGCCGTTGATCTTGATATTCACCGAATCAAGATCGAAGTACTCGCCCACATCCATCGATATGAAGAACGCAACTTGTGAGTTGGCGGGAAACAGCAACTCTTCCTCGAGCAGGAACAGGTCCCGGTTCAGGTCCAGGACCTCCTTCTTGAGCGCCTGCACATCCTCATCGAGGCTGCGGAACGTCTCCCGCTGCGCCATTTCGGCATCTGCCTGCGTTGCCTCCTCGGCCACTGCGGACGCAGCGAAAGCCACCAGGAGGCCAGACAGCAGACTTATCAACAATCGGTTTGTCACCATTACTCTCCTCTCGACCGCAGCGGTCCGTTCACTCCCTCAGCAGCGAGCGAATCTGATCCAGGTACATCTCTTCGTAGCCGGGCTTGTAACCGTGGTGGACGTAGCGGACCGTGCCTTCACGATCAATCAATACCGTCACCGGCATGGCGTCGACCTCGTAAAGCTTGCTGACTTCCTTGCTGGCGTCGAAAAGCACCGGGAAGCTCACGCCGAGCTCGGACACCATGTTCATCGCCTTGGAAGAGTTGTCGTCGATATTGACGCCCAGGAGGCTGAAACCTACGCGGCCGTAACGCGAATACAGTTCATCCAGGAGAGGCATTTCCTGGCGGCAGGGGCCGCACCAGGTCGCCCAGAAGTTGACCATGACGACATCACCCCGAAACTCAGACAAGCGGAGGTTCTCGCCCGTCGAACTCTTGAGCGCGAAATCCGGGGCCGACTGACCCGTGAGGTTGCCGGACGAGGCCAGGCTGGTGGCCGTCAATGCGCAAAATACGAGACCTACAAAAGCGTTCTTCATCTTCATCATCTCAGTCCTTGTAGTTTCCGCCAGGCACACTCCGTGTCCTGGGGCGGCAAATCCAGAGGATGAATGGTGACAGGAGGGCCAACGGCCGGGAGTGATTGGCGTCACAAATGGCCCGACTGGTCTGAACATAATCGTTAAGCCAGTGTGGCCGATCTATGCTGTATCCCGCGCCGGTTCTCTACCCGAATCCGACGAGCCTGCCGCGCAATCATCATGGATTACGTTAAATCGTGTTGTTTTCCAGGTATCCCGGGCATCGCCAATGCCCCGGTCTGGCCGCCGCCGGGACGCCAAAAACAGACCGGTGACGGACAACCCATGATAGAGCTATCTAGCTGAATTTAAAGTGAATATCCGTCTCTATTCAGCGACAGATCGTTGGTTTTTTTGCCACAGTCTCGCGTCAGGGTGACGGCGACTGGAGGCCGTCGGAGTAGAAGATTCGCCCCTCCGCATCGATCACGATGCTCTCGTAATCCGGCAGCGTGGCGATCAGGCGCAGGCCCTGGTCGACGCCCAGCACGAATACCGACGTCGACAGTGCGTCGGTAATCACGGCGTCGGGACCGAAGACCGTGGCGCTGTGAACACCGCCAGCGGGCTTCCCGGTGCTGGGCTTGATGATGTGGTGGTAGCGCGTGTCGCCTTCCTCGAAGTAACGCTCGTAGTCCCCCGAGGTAGAAATGGCCTCGTCCTCCAGGGGTACCGAGATAGCAACTTCCCCATCGACACGCGGATCGCGAATACCGACCATCCAGGGCTGGCCGCGGCGGTCGCCGAGCAGGCGCGAGTCGCCGCCGGCCGTAACGATACCGTGACGCACCCCGTTCATCCGCAGGATGCTGACGCCGCGCTCGACCACGTAGCCCTTTGCGATACCGCCGAGATTGATGCGAACGCCTTCCTCGCGGAAGGCAACCGTGCCGGCCGCCTGGTCCAGTTCGACGAAACGGAAATCGATGAGCTCACGCTCCGCGGCGACCGTGGCCTCGTCCGGGCGTTGCCGATTGCGAAAATCATAGTGCTGCCCGACGCTGTCATAAGTGATATCGAATGCGCCGCGCGTCAGCACCGAGATGTCCTGCGAGCGGCGAATCAGCTGGAACAGCTCGTCACCGGCAACGACCGGCTCCGCGGCCGCGTTGCGATTGATCTCCGAAATCCGGCTGTCTTCCTTGTAAGTGCTCATCAGCCGGTCGATGCGCGCCGCCTCGGCGAATACCTTGTCGACGATCTCCCGGCCGACCGCTGCGTCCTCGTGCCATAGCCGCACGCTGACCTCCGTGCCCATTAACGGTCGCGCGTCGCCAACCCACTCGGCGTAAGCAGGGATTGAAAACACAAAAAGCGCCACCATTCCTAGAGAAAGCTTGGCGCGAGCGCTATGCTCTCCGAACTGACCTTCTGACAAGGAGCGGGATCGTGACTTCATTCCTGGTATTCCTCGCAATACTCGCAGCGATTGTGTTCTGGGGCATCGGTATTTACAACCGTCTCGTTAACGAACGCAACCGCGTAAAGAACGCTTTCGCTCAGATCGACGTGCAGCTGACCCGGCGCTACGACCTGATTCCGAACCTCGTCGAGGCCGTCAAGGGCTACATGAAACACGAGCGCGAGACGCTCGAGTCCGTCATCAAGGCGCGCAACGCCGCCTCCGCCAGCCTGGATGCCGCAAAGGCCGATCCCGCGAATGCGCAGGCTATCAAGGAGCTCGGGCAGTCCGAGGGCGCCCTGGCCAGCGCGCTCGGCCGGCTGTTCGCCCTGTCCGAGGCTTACCCGGACCTCAAGGCCAACCAGAACATGATGCAGTTCCAGGAGGAGCTCACGACGACCGAGAACAAGGTCGCGTTCTCCCGCCAGGCCTTCAACGACTCGGTCCTGCAGTACAACAACTCGGTGCAGAACTTCCCGAACAACGTCATTGCCGGCTTTTTCCGCTTCGACCCGGCAAGCTTCCTCGAAGTCGAATCCGAGGAAGTGCGCGAGGCGCCCGAGGTTTCGTTCACCTGATCCCCGGCGTTCGTCTGAACGCGCGGATGCCTCGTGAACTTCTTTGACGCACAGGACCAGGCGCGCCGCAGCTCGCGGCGCCTGGTCGTCGTGTATCTGCTGGCAACCGCATCGATCGTTGCGGGCGTCACCCTGATTGTTGCACTCGCATCGTATACGTTCACGAGCCTCAACCACGGCATGACCTTCGGCACGTTCCTGGTCAATTACTCCGGGCTGTTCGCGCTTGTCGCCCTCGTGATGGTCCTGGTGATTGTCGGCGCGACCGGGTTCAAGACGGCGACGCTGTCATCCGGCGGCGGCAAGGTCGCCGAATCCCTTGGCGCGACGCAGGTCGTGCCCGACGTCAGCGACCCGAAGCTGCAGCGGCTGCGCAATGTCGTTGAAGAGATGGCCATCGCATCGGGCGTGCCCGTCCCCGATATCTACGTTCTTGAGCAGGAAAGCGGCATCAATGCCTTCGCAGCCGGCTATGAGACCGGTGACGCCGCGGTCGCCGTCACGCGCGGCGCGCTCGAGGTCCTCGACCGACAGGAACTGCAGGGCGTGATCGCCCACGAGTTCAGCCATATTCTCAACGGCGATATGCGGCTCAATATCCGCCTGATGGGCGTGCTCTTCGGCATCATGGTCCTGGCGCTGATCGGTCGCACGATCCTGCGCGGCGGCCGCTGGGGCGCATTCTCGAGCCGGCGCGGCAACGGTGCGCCGGTCATCCTCGCGACGGGGGTCGGCCTGCTGATCCTCGGCTGGATCGGGATCTTCTTCGCCCGCGTCATCAAGGCCAGCGTCTCGCGCCAACGCGAGTACCTGGCAGACGCATCGGCGGTGCAATTCACGAGGCAAACCGACGGGATCGCCAACGCTCTCAAGAAGATCGGTGGTTACACGAGCGGGTCCTACTTCGAGGCGGCCGACCCGGAAGAGGTCAGCCACATGCTGTTCGGCACCGGCTCGAAACTCAGCGGCCTGTTCGCCACCCACCCTCCCCTGACGGAACGCATCCAGGCTCTCGACCCGGCGTTCACGGCCGCTGACTACCCCGCCGTCGATCGCCGCGCCTACCGCGCCGTCGCCGAGGAGCCCCAGGTATCGGGTTTCGATTCGGGCATGACGACGGCGATGGCGACGGGAACGACAACCGACCTGACCGAGACCATTGCGGAGATGGTGGGCGACCCGGAAAAGGAACACATCGCCTACGCCTCCGGCCTGCGCCGATCGGTGCCGGCAGTGCTGTACGACGCCGCGCACTCGCAGGAACTCGCGTACCTGCTCGTGGTCGCCCTGATTCTCGACCGCAGCGGGCGTACCCGTGACCGGCAACTGGGAATAGCCACCGAAAGACTCGGCGCCGAGCGTGTGCGCATCATCCGCGAATACTTCGCGGCAATCGAGGAGGCGGGTCGCGAGTATCGCCTGCCGCTGCTGGACATCGCGTTCCCCGCGTTGAAACGACGGCCCGAAGCCGAGTTGAAGTACCTGCTCGACCTCGCGAACCGGCTGATCGAGGTCGATGGTGAGATCGATCTTTACGAATACTGCTTCTACCGGATCCTGGTCGGTAATCTTCAGCAGTCCATGCAGCCGCTCGCACGCCGGCGGCAGACGAGCGACCGGCGCAAAGCCGTGCGTGACGCCGCTATCGAGTTGCTGCGCGTCATTGCTCATTTCGGCCATGACGGTACGGCCGAACGACAGCGCGCCTTCGAAGCCGGCGCGGCCACATTCGGAAAATGGGGCGGCCGTTATACCTTCGACCCCGACTACGCTTTCTCGATACCGGCGCTCGACCGGAGCCTCGCGACGCTGCTGGCGCTCAACGGCAGCGGCAAACGCATGCTGCTCGAGGCCGTTACAGCGACCGTCATGTCGGACAAGACGCTGAGCGTCAGCGAGACGGAGCTGATTCGCGCCATCTGCGCCAGCCTGGACTGCCCGCTGCCGCCAATACTCACCGAAGAAGCCGCTCACTGATTTCGCGCTGAGGCTGACGCGGAATTCGCGTATCATGGAACTCTCGCTGGCGCAGTTATTCTATTAATCCATGAGCGAACAATTGAGCGATATTGCACGCACGGTCACTGTGCTCCTGTTAACGTTGGTGCTCGCCGTCCCCGCGGCGGCAGCCACCCGCGAGGAACGCCGGGTCGCCGACGCGGCTGACGTCCTCGATCAGCTATTACGTATCCCCGAGCGGTCTATTCCGCCGGCTCTCCTGTCGCGCGCTTACGCGATCGCCGTCATCCCCAATGTCGTCAAGGTGGGTTTCGGCGTCGGCGCGCGGCGCGGGCGCGGCATTCTCGTCGTGCGGCAGGACGACAGCTCGTGGAGCAACCCGGCGTTTATCGCGATGACCGGCGGCAGCATCGGCTGGCAGGTCGGCGCGCAATCGACCGACGTCATCCTTGTGTTCCGCACGCGCAAGAGTGTGGAGCGCATCGCCAACGGCCAGTTCACGCTGGGCGCCGACGCATCCGTTGCGGCCGGTCCGGTTGGCCGGCACACGAGCGTCGCGACCGACATTCGCTTCGAGGCCGAAGTCGTCTCCTATTCGCGCAGCCGCGGACTGTTTGCCGGCGTGGCGTTCGAAGGTGCCGGCCTCACGATGGACCGCAAGTCCAACGTCGCTTTTTACGGTTCGAGCAGCATGACGCCGGAGCAGATCTTCGCCAGCTCGCCCAACATCGCGCCGGATATCGCCAACGAGTTCGTGCAGATCTTGACTGCGCAAACCGCGCGCCTGCCGACGCAGCCCGGCATGCGTGTCGGCGCCACACCTGTTCCGCAGGACCAGGAATCTCCCAACGTCCGTACCTTCGGGGTCCCTGACCCGGACGAGGAACCCTACGATCCCAACTACTAGCCGGCGCTGATCTTGGAACGAGCTCTCGCGGAAATGCAGCGCCTGGTCGAACTGATCGGCCCGAACGTCTATTTGCAGGCGCTGGCCCTTGCCGTGGCCTTCATACTGATCGGCAAGATCGCAGACTGGATTATCTCGCGCGCGGTCGGCAAGCTGGCGAAACGCTCCAAGACTGAGGTCGACGACCACCTGGTTGCCTTGCTGCACCAGCCCATCTTCATGTCGTTCGTATTGCTCGGCCTCGGGCTCGCGGCTCAGCGCATCAACCTTCCGGAAGGGCCCGCATTCATCACGCTCGGTGTACTCAAGACGATCGCCATCGTCATCTGGTACAACATGCTGCGCCAGCTTGCCGACGTTCTGGCGCAGACGGCGCGGCGCAATGTCAACAGCAAGCTCGTCAAGACCGGCATGGTGGCGCTGTTCCGGAACATTGCAAAGGTTGTGCTGGCGGCGCTCGCCATTTACTTCATGTTCCTCGCCTGGGACATCAATGTCACGGCGTGGGTCGCCTCGGCCGGCATCGTCGGCCTCGCGCTCAGTTTCGCGGCGCGCGACACGTTGTCGAACCTGTTCGCCGGGGTGTCGATCATCATCGACGCGCCCTACAAGACCGGCGATTACATCATTCTCGAATCGGGCGAGCGCGGCGTCGTAACCTATATCGGTCTGCGCAGCACCCGGCTGCTGACACGTGACGACATCGAGGTGACGATCCCGAACGGCGTGATCGGCAATAGCACGATCATCAACGAGGCCGGGGGTCCTTCCGAGAAGCACCGCATTCGCATTGCGGTTGGTGTCGCCTATGGCTCGGACATGGACCACGTCATCGCGACACTCGAGAATGTGGCGACCGATCATGACGAGATCTGCAGTAACCCCGCGCCGCGGGTCCGCTTCCGCGCCTTCGGTGAATCGAGCCTGGACTTCGAGCTGCTGTGCTGGATCGACAGACCGGTCGACCGCGGCCGCCTGCGCCACGAACTCGGGGTGAACGTTTACAAAGCCTTCATCGCCTCGGGGATCGAGATTCCGTTCCCGCAGCGTGACCTGCACGTGCGCACGATGCCGGACGCATCGCCGGGTAAGGCTGACTAGTTACCGCTCTCTTCGTTACGGCGGCGCAGCTCTTCGCGCACCGCGTCGAGGTCTGCCGGCGGCTCGGTATCGACGACCGGGGCATTACCACCATCGACCGCGGGAGCTTCCTGTGGAGGAGCCGTGGGCGCCACCCGTGCAGGAGGCGTGGACGGTTCCTCAGGCGCTGGCGGCAACACGGCGCCCGGCGCGTTGACCGCGGTTTCGTCCTCCACAGCCTCGTCGTCCCCGGCAGGCGGCAGTTCGCCGAACTGCGCCAGGTATGCCGCCTCGCGGCGCCGCTGCTCGGCTTCCTCGGCACGACGCCGCGCCTCGGCGGCGGCTTGTTGCGTGCGCCGCAGGGCAGCCCGCTTGGCCGCGGACTCCGCCTCGAAGGCCTCTCGGCGCTCACGTTCCTTGCGCGCCTCGATGATCGAAACAGCCTGACGGGCGTTGACGCACTCGGCGTCGTAGCGCGTCTCGGACCGGTTTGCCGCGCAGCGCACGACCGCGGCCTCGAGCGCGATAGGATCGGCGAGATAGTCGTGTACGGACGGCGGCGGCACCTCCTCGGCGCACCCACAAAGCACGGCCAGTCCGCACACCAACGATGTAAGGCGTAAGTTCATTTGGCTATTGCCAACCCTGTTTTTGGCTAAATGGTATATATTTCAGCATCCTGCACCAGCGGATCATAGCACCGCTGTCGATATGTGAAATTGCTGGAGTTCGCACTTTTGGGCATGAGGAAACGGCGCACTTGAACGAACCAGGCCAGTTTTCGTTACTCGCACAGCGCCGCTTTGCGCCGTTCTTCGGCACTCAGTTCCTCGGCGCCCTGAACGACAACGTTTTTCGTAACGGCCTCGTCATCCTGATCACGTTCCAGGGCGTCGTCGTGCTGAACATGAACCACAGCCAGCTCGCCAATGTCGCCGGCGCGCTGTTCATCCTGCCGTATTTCCTGTTCTCGGCAACAGCCGGGCAGATCGCCGACAAGTACGAAAAGTCCATGCTGATGCGGCGCATCAAGTTGCTGGAGGTCGCGCTGATGTCCATCGCGGCGGTCGCGTTGTTGACACAGGCCTATGCAACGCTGCTCGGCGTGCTGTTCCTGATGGGGTTCCAGTCAACGCTATTCGGACCCGTGAAGTACGCCTACCTCCCGCAACAGCTGGCGACCGAGGAGCTGATCGGCGGCAACGCGCTGGTCGAGGCCGGCACCTATGTCGCCATCATCCTCGGGCTGATCATTGGCGGCATGGCCGTCGATATCGACCCGACGAAGCACACACTGCTGGCAGCCCTGCTCGTCGGTCTTGCGCTACTCGGGTATATGACCAGCCGCCAGATCCCGGTGACCCGCGCCGTCGACCCGGACCTCACGATCAGCCTGAATGCCTGGAGAGAGACCTGGCGCATCGTCGGATACGCACGCGAGGACCGGACGGTGTTCCTGTCGATCCTCGGCATTTCGTGGTTCTGGTTCTTTGGCACCGCGATGACGCTGCAGATGCCCGCCTACACGCTTGACGTTCTCAATGGCAACGAGGCGGTCAGCGTCATCCTGCTCGTCGCGTTCGCTGTCGGCGTCGGCATCGGCTCGCTGCTGTGCGAACGCATGTCCGGGCGCCGCATCGAACTCGGCCTCGTACCGTTCGGCTCCATTGGCCTCACCCTGTTCGCCATCGACCTGTATTTTGTGCAACCGCTGCCGGCAGCGAGTGCCGCCGCGGACGTCAGCGCGTTCCTGCAACGCCCCGGTAGCTGGAACATACTCACTGATCTCGCCCTGCTCGGCGCGTTCGGCGCCTTTTACAGCGTCCCGCTGTATGCGCTGATCCAGCGGCGCTCGAAGCGTGAGCACCTGTCGCGCATCATCGCAGCCAACAACATCATCAACGCGATCTTCATGGTCGTCGCATCGATCATGGCCATCGCATTGCTGCAGATCGGCCTGTCGATCCCGGAGCTGTTTCTCGTCGTTGCCGGCCTCAACGCGCTAGTCGCCGTCTACATCTACTCACTGCTCCCCGAGTTCATGATGCGCTTCCTCGCGTGGGTATTGATCAACGTGCTGTATCGGCTGCGCCCGACCGGTATCGAAAACGTGCCGCGCAAGGGCCCCGCCATCGTCGTCTGCAATCATGTCAGCTACATGGACCCGATCCTGCTGACGGGCTGCATTCGCAGGCGGATGCGATTTGTCATGTATTACCGCATCTTCCAGATGCCCTTGATGCGCTTTTTCTTCGAACACATGCGGGCCATACCGATCGCCGGCAAGATGGAGGACGAGCAGCTCATGGAGGAGGCGTTCCAACGCGTCGACGAAGAACTGGCCGCCGGCAATGTCGTCTGCATATTCCCGGAGGGCGGCATCACGCGCGACGGCGAGATCCAGCGCTTTCGCCCGGGGATTGAACGCATCATCGCCACGCGACCGGTGCCGGTCGTTCCGGTGTCGCTCGGCAACCTCTGGGGTAGCTGGTTCAGCCGCCGCAAGAGCGGCGGCCTGCGCACGATTCCGGGGCGCCTGTTTCAGCGCGTCACCGTACGTGTTGGCGAGCCGGTGCCGGCGAAAGAAGTGACGGCGGCGCGCCTGGAACTACTCGTCCGGACCTTGCGCGGGGACGATCGCTAACCGGCGCTGCCATTCTTCGAGCAACTGCTCCTTGTTGCCGAATAGCCCGTGAGCGTGGGCTGCCGAGAAGTTGAGTTCGGCCAGCCGCGGGTAACCGTCTGCCGCGACCGGCAGGTAAAAATGATTGCCGAGCGCAGCACTCTGATCGACACGCGGGTCGCCGAATACCATGCGCGCACTGGCGAGCGCTTTCGGTACGAGGATGGCATCGAGCCAGACCAGCCCGGTGCCTGACGAACTCGCTCGATGGACCCAGTTGGGGGTGCGGAACAACACGCGCAGTCCGCCCGGCGTGAAAGCGACTTCGTCGACGTCGCCAGGCAAAGTCAGCGCCGCATCCCCGATGCGCGCCTCTTCGAGATCGAATTGCTGCGCGACATTGGCCTGGTCAACAAGAACGAGATAACGCGATCGCGGCGCCGCCTCCAGCCAGCGAATGCCGGTGTCGCTCTGCCACAGGGTCTGCATGGTCCAGGTTCCTGTCGCATCGACGCCGACGGCACGCAGCGCGCCCGAGTCGCTGCCGATATAGACGCGCCCGTTGTCCGCAAAGCTGATGGAGCCATGCGGCTCTCCGAGGTCGAACCTGGCCAGCTGTTCACCAGTGTCGGTAGCGAGGATACGTACGCTGCCCGGCGTAAGAATGCCGAGCCGCTGACCATTGGGCTCGAAGGCCAGCCGCTCGACCCCGACGCCGTCGATCTCGGCGATGAATGGCCTCGGCAGCCCGTCTTCGACACTCCAGATGCGCAACGTGTTGTCGTCAGCCGCGCTGGCTGCGAGCTGGCCGTCGGCGCTGACTGCGACGTGCCGCACCTCGGCGCTGTGGCCGAAGAAACTGAGTTCCTGCGCGCGCTGCAGCAGACCGTCGCGGCCCGCATCGGCCGGAATGACATGCACGTTGCCGTTCTGGTCGCCAATAATGATGCGCGACGCATCGGGCGTGGCCACGGCGACCGAATCTCCCGAAGGCATCCAGATTGAACGCGCAAAATCGCTCTCTGCCGACTCGTCGAGGTTCGGCACCTGCCAGAATCGGACACCGGATTCCGAGCTCCCGGTGACCACCAGCTGTTCGTCGGCGCTGAAGCCGATCAGACCCGCGACATCGCCCGGCGCACTGGCCCCGAGCGGCGGTCCCAGCAAGCGCCCCTGGGCCGTGTCGTACACCTGGAAGCCACGCTCGGCGCGGCCCACCAGCGCCCGGGCCCCGGACGATGAAAACTGTAGCTGCCAACTGCCCTCGGCGAATTCCTCCAGCAGTGGCCGCGTCGGTGCGTCGATGCGCCACATCGACACGCCCGCCGTGCCGAACACGGCGCCGAGCACCTCGCCGCCATAGGCCAGGCTGAGCGCACTGGGCTGCGCCTCGAGGTCGATCTGCACGATGAGCTCGCCGGTTCGCAGATCCCACACGCGAACCGCACGATCGTAGTCGGCAATCGCGACCCGCTGGCCACTGGCGTCCAGCGACACGAGCGCGGGCGTGCCGGCCACTTCGAGGCGGGCGACGACGTCGCCGACGTCCAGAGACCATAGTTCGAACGTGGTGTCGGCGTCCGTGCGCCGCTGGACGAAAAGATGCGCCCGGTCGTCGGTCAGCACGGCGGACGCGCTGGCGGCTCCAATCGGCAGCATGGAGCTGCGCCGACCGGTCGCGGTATCCCAAAGGTGCACGAAGTCCTGGGTGGCCGTTACCAGGTACTTTGCGCCCGCGCTCAGCCCGATCACCTGCTCGAGTTCATTGACCGCTACGGCTCGCACCGGCGTCGCGAACGCCAGGTCCCAAACGCGCGCGCTGTCGCTCTGCATGGCGCGCGCCACGGCGTGGCGGCCATCCTCGCTCACCCAGAGATTGTCGGTCTCCCGCTCGACCGGGTCCGCGATGTTCAATCCTCTCTGGAAATCCTCGACGAGGCCCTGCGAATTCAGGTTCAGGTTCCAGCCGACCAGCCGGCCGGCGACGCCCAGCTCCTCGTCACGGACGCTGAGGCTCCAGGTTCCCGGCAGCGGCTCGCCGATGAGGTCCCGGAGCTGCGCGGCCGGGATGCGAATGTCCTCGTTAACCGATGCCCGATCGATGCCCGGATCGATTTCGATCGCGCGTCCCGACGGCGCGATGACCTTGATGCGCAGGTCGGAAGCCCGCGCATGGCTGAGGTTGATTGTTAAGCCGACACGGGCCACGGCGCCCTCGCGATCGACGATCACGCGACGCACGAGTGGCGTGACCTCCAGCGCCGTAATTGGCCAGCTGTCGCGGCTTTGCACGCCGTTCGCATCGAGGGACCACTGCGAAACCTGCGCGGCATCGACGGCCGTGAGCAACAGGTTCTCGGGGTCGAAAACGAGACTGCCGCCGGAGTGACCCGGCAGGCTGGCGCGCAGCAACGGGTAGTCATCCGCGACGAACATCGCCGCCTGGCTGCGACGCTGCGGCGTCGACAGCACGAGCGACTGGATCGAGGCCAGCAGTGCATCATCGCGACGCTCCTCGCGCCGGGCGTCGCGGGCCTGCTTGTCCCAGAAGCCTGCGCGGAGTTCCTCGGGGAGCCGACCCGCGTCGGGCAGGGACCCGGACAACTCGGCAATGGCGTCGATCTCGCCCCCCGTCGCTGCCAGCAGGGCGCGATTCTGCAGGAACGACCTGAACAGGCTGTCGGCGGTTTCGGCGTGACCCGGGAACGACCGCAGGTTGGCATAGGCATCGGCGGCCACCTGCAGTTCGACCGTGTCGGAAGTCAGCAAGTCGACGTAGGAGCGCGGCAAGAGCTGCGTGTACCAGAACGGCAGCGCAACGATCGCGAGTATGATCGCCGCGGCAATCGCCGGTGTTCGCCAGTGGGTCGGCAGGTTCTCGTTGGCCCAGCGCGCCGTGAACACTGCGGCATAAACGCGGTTGCGTACCGCGAGATTACCCTCCTCGTCGATGACGATCAGGCCGATTGCGATCAGCCGCCGATGCAGCGGCGAACCCAGATCCGCAGGCACCTCCAGGCCCTTGCGTATTCGGCCGTAGAGGTTCAGCAGCGGTTCACAGCGGCGCCTGTCGTTCAGGACCTGGCGGTGGATGTGACTCAGCTGCGGTTCGTTGTGTAGCGCCGACCGACCCGCGAGCTGCCGCATGGCCAGGCGGTCGACGTCCTCGACGACGTCGCCGTCCATCACGTCACGCGCGATCGCACGCGCCAGTTTCTGCGACAGGTACGGCTGCCCGGCCGTCCAGAAGTACACACGATCGAGCGCGGCCGCCGCTTTCTCCGGCGGCAGGTTCAGCTCGGTCGCGAACAAATCGAGGTCCGGTCGAGTGAAATCGGGAAGTGCGACGGCCTGGGTGATATTGAACGGCGAGAGCTCGGGTTCGTCGATGAGGTTGAGCGGGTCGCACTCGCCGAGCAGCACGAAGGTCAGGCGCGAGAACTCCGGGTCGGTGGCGCGGGCGTTATGAGCCGCGCGAATGCTCGCGAGCAGCTGGTCGGCAAAGGGCAGGTCTTCGGTGCACTGGATCTCGTCGACAAAGACGACGATGCGTTCGTGCACGTTGCGCAGCAGCACTTCCGAGTAGAACTCCACGAGCCGCTGCCGGTTGCTCAGGATCGACTTGTCCTGCCACCAGCTCTGCAGGTCGACGCGGATGCGCAGCTGCCGCAGCAAGCGGTAGGCGACACTGTAGTACCAGCGCCCGGCATCACTGCCGGCATCGCGCACGCCGATTTGCTCGAGGTCGAGGATGGCGACCTTGAAGCCGTTATTTTCGAGGCGCGCCGCGATCGCCGCGACCAGGCTGGACTTGCCGCTGCGATCGGGTGCGATCACGTGCGCGTAGCGGCCGGACACGACGGTCTCGTACAGGACATCGTCGGCGCCGCGGCGGATGTAACCGGCGCGCACGGCGTGCAACGGCGTGCCTACACTGAAGAACTCGCCTGTCGCATCGAGCCCGGCGCGCTCTCCGCCGGGCGATCGTTCGTCCGAATTACCAGCCATCGTCATATTCTCCCACAATGACGGAATCCGGGTCGCTCAAAAAGGACCTGTTTGGCGGAAAACGCGCGTGCCGCGGGCAGCAGCGGCAAACGTGGAGCACTCCGCCGCCGTTCCGGTATACTCGCGCGCCATGGACTATTGCCACCAACATAACCTGGTAGATCCGAGCAAGGCCGGGGCGGAACGCAACTGGGGCATTCGCGTGACCCTGCCCCCGGGCGACACGCTCCGCAAGGTCCTGGGCGACGACTGGGAAAAGCTGCACTGGTATCCGACTGAGGCCGAGCGCGACGCCGCCTTCGAGCGGATGGCGATACGCCACGGCTACTATCGCAAGACCGATACGCCGACCCAGGTGCTCGAGAAAATCGTCCGCTGAACCTAGCGACCCCGCGGCGTACCGAAGAACAGGTAGTAGTTGCTGCGACCGCCCTCGGCAATACCCGCGCCCAGGTAGACCGGGCCGATGGGCGTATCGAAGCCTGCGAACAGGCCGCCGTTGACCAGCGCCGAGTCGAAACTGATGTCCCCCCGATCGCTCCAGGTATTGCCGGTTTCGAGCGACGCACCCAGGTAAATCGGGACGTCGAAAATGCCGCCTGTCGATTCGCTGACCCGCCGGTAGTAGACGAGCCGGGCCAGCGCCGCGTGTGGCCCGCTGATCTCGCCGCGCTCGAGCCCCGACAGCCGCAGGAAACCGCCGAGCGTGAACAGGTCCTGGATCGCATCCTGCGAATCCAGCGTGGTCGCGAACAGTGCGCCGAGCTGCAGGCTGTTCTTGCCGCGGCTCCAGGTGCCCTCGATTGCGGTCTCGACCGTGTCGTAACGCTCATCGGCGCCGAGGTCCGGTAACGACGCGTTCCAGCGCACGTCGGCGAGAATGCCGCTGCGCGGGAACCGGGCATCGTCCCGGGTATCGAAGCGCAGTCGCGCCAGCACGCCGCCCGTGTCGAATTCGACATTGGGCAGAGCGGGGTCGCCGACCTTGACGCGCGCCTTGCCGAAGCCGCGATACGCCCCCAGTCGGAACTCGCCGATGGAACCGACCTCGGCGCCGAGATCGAGGCCGGCTTCTGACTCCGAGATGCGGTAACGCGCAACCGCATCTTCGCCAATGAAAGCATTCAGGTTGCGCTGGCCGAGGTCGATGCGCGGCGCGACGAACGGGGCCGAGCCCGCACGGAACGGCTGGTAGAACTCGGATACGAGGCGCGGGTCCGTACCGAGCTGCAGGTCGGTCTGCCACTCCGCCCCCCGGGAATTGATGCCGATCCGGCGCCAGCGCGTACCGATATTGAACGATGTCGACCCCTCGAAGTCGTTTTCGAGCGAGACCGCGAACTTCAGGATGTTGGGCCCGTAGCTCTTGCTCTGCGCATCGAAGATGACACCGGTGCTGCCGTCCTCCTCGACAAGGCGATAGCTGACCTGTTCATGCAGGTTGAGGCCATAGAGGTCCTGGGCCGCGGCCGACAGCTGCGCGGTGTCCACGCGGTCGCCCACCGTGACATCGAGGTGCGATTCGAGCATGCGCCCCGAAATCGGCCCATCATCCACCACGCGTACGAATGCCAGCCGGGTGTCGATAGGCGGCGGGACATCCCGCGCAGCAAGATGTCGTGCGAACTCCGCCTCGTCGAGCGCAACCCCGGCAAGCCGGTCGGCGACGTCGAGCGCGGCCTGCACGCCCGGTTCAATGGTCTCCGGTGTTCTTTCGAAAGCACCCGAGTCGAACGTACCGAGCGCCGGCCGAATCAGGATGTCGTCGTCGCCGAGCCGCTCGATCTGCCTGAGCGTTTCGCGCCGCATCAGGATCGTGACCACCTGCTCAGTGATAGCCACCGCGGAAACGAGTTCCTCGGCCGTGTAAAGCGGAAACTCGACATCGACGGCGATGATGATGTCGACGTCCATGGCCTGCATCACTTCGATCGGCAGGTTGGAGGCGATGCCGCCGTCGACGAACAGGTGACCGTCGATCTCGGCGGGTGCGAAGATCGCGGGCACCGACATGCTGGCGCGGATTGCCTGCGCCAGGTCGCCCTCGCCCATGACGTGCGCGTTGCCGGTCTCGATATTTGTCGCAACGGCCCGAAACGGAATTGGCAGGTCGTCGAAGTCGTCGATGTGCGCGACGTCGATAGTCAGTTCACGGAGCAGCAGGTCAAGCCGTTGTCCCTTTACAGCGCCCAGCGGCAGCGCGAGCCCGTCGCGGCTGACGCCAAGTTCTGCCGTGATCGGGTAGAGCTCGTCGTCCTGCTTGCGGCGAAAACTCAGGTGATCGCGCGACGGTGTGTCGCTCATCGACGCCGCCCAGTCGAGCGTCGTGACCAGTTCCTCGAGTTCCTCCGGGGTCATGCCGGATGCGTACAGGCCGCCCACGATGGCACCCATGCTGGTGCCGGCTATGGCATCGATCGGCACGCGCTGCCGCTCCAGTTCCTTGAGCACGCCGATGTGCGCGGCGCCGCGCGCACCACCACCGCCAAGCACGAGACCGATCTTCGGTCGCTCGGCATGCGCTGTCACCGTGGCGAGCACGCAGGCCAGGACGATGGCGCGGCAGGCGCCGCTGAACAGATTTCCTGGTTTCATCACTAAAGTCCGGGACGGGTAATGGTCCGCCGATTATAATGGCCCGCTCGTAGGGGAAAGCATGACGCTGACATTGAAAAATGCCGCCGCCGCGGCGGTGACGGCCTGCCTGTTGGCGCCTGCCGTGGCCGTGCCGGCGGAGCTTATCGAAGAGCTCGTCGTGACCAGCCAGCGGCGCGAGCAACCGCGCTTGTGGCACCCGGGCAATATCGATCGCCTTGATGCCGAGACGCTGAACGAGGTCCGGCACCACCACATGCACGAACTGTTGTCGCGCGTGTCCGGTGTCTGGCTCAGTCGCGGCAGCGGGCAGGAACACCTGACCGCTATTCGCTCGCCGGTGCTGACCGGTGCCGGATCCTGTGGCGCTTTCCTGTTCCTCGAGGACGGTATCCCGGTTCGGCCCGCCGGCTTTTGTAACGTCAACGGGCTGCTCGAAGCCAATACCGAGCAGGCGCAGTCGATCGAAGTCATTCGCGGACCGGGCAATGCCCTGTACGGCTCGAACGCCTTACACGGCATCACGAACGTACTGATGCCGATGCCCGGACCGGACCGGGCGCCAAGCGCCTCGCTCGAGGTCGGTGCCAACGACTTTTACCGCATCAATGTACAGGCGCCGTTCGACACCGGGTCGCCCTGGCTCGCGTCGCTGGTCTACGCCGACGACGGCGGCTTTCGCGACGACGCCGGCTACCAGCAGGCGAAACTGCATTCCAAGCTGCGCTTCGATGCCGGCGACGGCGACTTCGTGCTGGGCTTCACGGCAACCGATCTCGACCAGGAAACCGCGGGCTTCATCCTCGGCGAAGACGCTTACAAGGATCCTGACGTCAACCGCAGCAACCCGAACCCCGAAGCATTTCGCAAGGCGTCGGCGCAGCGCCTTTACGGCATCTGGAACACGGCGACTGATCGCTTCGACATAGACGTGCGCCCGTTCCTGCGACATTCCGACATGGAGTTCCTGCAGCACTTCCTGCCGGGACAGCCGCTCGAGGAAAACGGGCATGTGAGCGCGGGCGCGTTGGCGACGTTGGCGTTCGACGGTGACAAGCACCGGACGGTGTTCGGCGTCGACGTCGAGTGGGCCGATATTTTTCTGAAGCAGACCCAGGACGGTCCCACGGTCGGCTCACCGTTCCTGG
This sequence comes from Woeseiaceae bacterium, assembly GCA_030066075.1. GTDB lineage: Bacteria > Pseudomonadota > Gammaproteobacteria > Steroidobacterales > Woeseiaceae > UBA1847. Next base: position 13,476 of record JASJCH010000021.1, on the reverse strand, counting down.
TCGAGACGCGCCCCGAGGGCAAGCACTACGACTACGACGTAACGTCGGGCAACGCCGCGGCTTACGTGCAGACCGACTGGACGGTCAACGAGCGTTTGACGCTCGCCGCCGGACTGCGACTCGACTACATCACCTACGACTACAAGAACCGGATGCTCGACGGCAACACTCGCGACGATGGCACGGAATGCGGTTTCGGCGGCTGCCTGTATTCCCGCCCGGCCGATCGCAGCGACAGCTTCACGAACCTCGCGCCGAAAGCCACGCTGAACTACCGCTTCAGCGACGCACTCAGCGGCTACGGCAGCTTGGCACGCGGTTTCCGGGCACCGCAGGCCACCGAGCTCTACCGCCTGCAGAGCGGGCAGGAAGTGGCGGATCTGGATTCCGAGCGCATCGACGCATTCGAAGTCGGCGTGCGCAGGATTACCAGTGAGCTATCGCTGGACATCGCCCTGTTCGCCATGAAGAAGCGGGACAGCGTGTATCGCGACGCGGACGGCTTCAACGTGACCGGCGCGAAGAGCGAGCACCTTGGCGTCGAGATTGCAATCGACTGGCCGTTTGCCGAACGCTGGTCGCTGGCGCTCGACGCGACCTACGCCAGGCACACCTACGACTTCGACGTCGTCGCGTCGCGTGGGGAGACCTTCGTTGCGGGCCGCGACGTCGATACCGCGCCGCGCTGGCTGGGCAGTCTCGAGCTGCGCTTCGAGCCGACGCCGCGCATCGATACGGCGCTGCAGCTGGCGTCTATCGGCAAGTACTACCTGGACGCCGAAAATAACTTCGACTATCCAGGTCACACGATCGCCAACCTGCGCGCTGGCGTCGCGTTGGGTCAGAACATCGACGTAATCCTGCGGCTCAACAATGTCACGGACCGCGACATCGCCGACCGGGCCGACTACGCGTTTGGCAATTACCGCTACTTCCCGGGGCGCGGGCGCGAACTGTTCGCCGAGATTCGCTACACGCCGTAGGAGCGCGCCCTAACGGGCGACGCGCAACGACTCGCTGTACTCGCGTAGCGCATCGAGCTGGGCGGACTTCTGGTCTTCACTCCAACCCAGCTCCAGCGCCGCCGCATCCGCAATTCGCCCGTACAGCGGCCGCCCCTGGTCCGCGTCGAGACCGATCATCATCCTGCGATGCACGATGTCGGTCAGCGTCCGCGCGAACTCCTGCCGAATCGCAAATACCGTCTCGGCCTCCACGAGCGGCAGTCGCTCTGCGTCGAGCAGGGCGAGCACGTCTGCCGCGCGCCCACCGTAAACGCGCAGTAGTCGCCGCGCCTCTGCCGATGTGATCGCGTCGCTTGCCGCCAGCGCCGCCGAAGCCTCATCCAGGCCATAGGCGCCGGGCAGCTTGAGGCTCTGCGTGCGACAAGCCGGCAGCTTGCGACCAAGGGGTTTCGCAAGCCGGTCGACGGCCTGCTCGGCGAGGTTGCGGTAGGTGGTCAGCTTGCCGCCGATGATCGAAAACAGGCCGCTCGCGATGCCCCGGTTTGGCCGGATGATGTGCTTGCGCGTAATGGCCCCTTCGGGACCTTTCTCGCGCCGCGGCAGCGGCCGCACCCCGGCATAGGCGAAGTGGATGCTCGCCCGGGTGAGGTTCGCGGCCGGGAACACGCGGTTGGTCTCGGCGAGCAGGTAATCGACCTCGGCCGCGCTGGCGCGCACGTGGTTCAGGTCGCCGTCATAGCGGATGTCGGTCGTGCCGACCAGGTACAGGTCGTTCCAGGGGATGATGAAGAACGGTCGGCCGTCGGCCGCTGCCTCGACGTAGTAGGCATCATCGGGCGCACCTTCGAACGCGCCCACGACGATGTGGCTACCCTTGGTGCCGCCGATGAATCGCGTTGGCTCAGTATTCGCCGTCGCAAGCACCTCGTCCACCCAGGGCCCGCCGGCGTTGACGACCACGCGGGCGTTGCAGCCGCCCTGCTCGCCCGTGACCCGGTCGGTGAACTCCAGGCCGGTAACGGCGCCGTCGTCGATGACTATCCGCTCGACGCGGCTGTGGGTGCGCACGTCGGCGCCGGCTGCGCGTGCCGCAAGCAAAATCTCGAGAACCCAGCGCTCGGCGAACTCCACCTGCGCGTCGTAGTAGCGGGCCATGGCGCGCAGCCCGTCATGCTGCAGCCCGGGTTCCGCCTCGATCGCCTGCTTGCGTCCCAGCATGTCGTGCCCGGGCACGGTCTTGCCCACCGACAGCAGGTCGTAGAGGATCATGCCGAGGCGAATGAGCAGCGGGCCGCGACGTGCCGTGGCATAGACGGGGATATTGATCCGCAACGGCCTGATCAGGTGCGGCGCAATGCGCCGCAGCGTGATGCGCTCGCGCAGCGATTCGAAGACCAGGGGAAACTCAGCGTATTCCAGGTAGCGCAGACCGCCGTGAATGAGTCGGCTCGAGATCGCCGATGTGCCGCTGCACATGTCGTCCTGGTCGAGCACGATGACCTTGAGTCCGCGCAGCGCTGCGTCCAGCGCAATGCCGGCGCCGTTGATGCCGGCGCCGATAACGGCGACGTCGTAGCTGGCGCGATCCTGTTGCATCAGGGCCGGGTCTGGCCGGCGCCCCGAACGACATACTTGTAGCTCGTGAGCTGGTCTGCGCCGACGGGCCCCCGCGCATGGATGCGGCCCGTCGCGATGCCGATTTCGGCGCCCATGCCGAATTCACCGCCATCGGCGAACTGGGTGGACGCGTTCTGCAGGACGATGGCGCTGTCCACCGCCGCGAAGAAGCGCTGCGCTGCCGCGTCATCGGCCGTGACGATACTCTCCGTGTGGCCCGAGCCGTAAGTGGCGATGTGCGCGATCGCCTGTTCGATATCGTCAACGACGCGGATCGAGATGACCGCTTCGAGATACTCCGTCGACCAGTCCTCTTCGGTGGCCGCGATGGCTCCGGACACGCGTTCGCAGACCTCGGCGTCGCCGCGAATTTCGCAACCCGCCTCGATGAGCGCCCCCGCCACGGCCGGCAACAGGCGCCCGGCCGCCGCGCGGTCGACCAGCACGGTCTCGCACGCGCCGCAGATGCCCGTGCGGCGCATCTTGGCATTAAGCACGATATCGCGCGCCATGTCGGTGTCCGCCTGCTCGTGCAGGTAAACGTGGCAGATGCCCTCGAGGTGACCGATGACCGGCACGCGCGCCTCGTCCTGCACGCGCTTGATCAGGCTCTTGCCGCCGCGCGGCACGACCACGTCGATCGAGTCGCCCATCGATGACAGCAGGAAGCCGACCGCTGCGCGGTCCGTGGTCGGGACCATCTGCACGGCGTCGGCGTCCACACCCGCCGCGACCAATCCCTCGCGCAGGCACTGGTAGATGCCCTGGCTCGAATGGAAACTCTCGGAGCCGCCGCGCAGTATCGCCGCGTTGCCCGACTTCAGGCACAGCGCGGCTGCGTCCGCCGTGACGTTGGGCCGGCTTTCGTAAATGATGCCGATGACGCCGAGCGGAACACTGACCCGCTGGATGACTAGGCCGTTGGGACGGTCCCACTCGGCCAGCACCCTGCCCAACGGGTCGCCGAGGCCTGCGACCGTCTCGATGCCGGAGGCCATCGCCTCCACGCGGTCGTCGTCGAGCATGAGACGATCGAGCATCGCCCCGCTGAGGCCACGCTCGGCGCCTTCGTCCATGTCCACCCGGTTGGCCGCCAGGATCTCGCCACGCCGGCGCCGGATGGCGTCCGCGGCCGCGACCAACGCCGCGTTGCGGGTGTCGTTGTCGGTCATCGCGAGCGCCCGGGCCGCGCGGCGCGCGCCCTCGCCCATCGCCGTCATGGTGGTTTCAATCATGATCGAACAGTACCAGATCGTCGCGATGCACCATGACCGAACTGCCACGGTAACCGAGCAGCTCCTCGATCTGTTCCGACTGGCGGCCCGCGAGCCGCCGCGCTTCCTCGTCCGAGTACTCCGCGAGGCCACGACCCAGCTCCCTGCCCGCGGCGTCCACCAGGGTCACGACGTCACCCCTGCGAAATGCCCCGACCACTTCTGCCATGCCCACGGGCAGCAAGCTCTTGCCCGCGCGCAAAGCCCGAACGGCGCCGTCATCGAGCCGCAGCTCGCCGCGGACATCCAGAGCGCCCGCCAGCCACTGTTTGCGTGCAGCCGCCGGCGTGCCCTCGGCGCGGAACACCGTGCAGGTACCCCCGCCCGCCAGCACGGCCAGCGGGTGGTCGACCTTACCGCTGGCGACGATCGTGGAGCACCCCGCGTGGGTCGCGATGCGCGCCGCCTGCACCTTCGTCGCCATGCCGCCGCTGCCGATGTCCGAACGCGTCTCGCCCGCGATCGCGAGAATGTCCTCGTCGATGCGGCGCACTTCGGCTATGTGCTCCGCCCGGTCATCCTTACCGGGATCCGCCGTGTACAGGCCGTCCACGTCCGACAGCAATACGAGCCCGTCGGCCATCACGAGTTGCGCGACGCGCGCAGCCAGGCGGTCGTTGTCGCCATAGCGAATCTCCTCGGTCGCCACCGTGTCGTTCTCGTTGATCACCGGAACGACGCCGTGCTCGAGCAACTTGGCGAGCGTGCCGCGGGCGTTCAGGAATCGTCGCCGGTTCTCGGTGTCTTCCGGCGTCAGCAACACCTGGGCCGCGGCTATGCCGTGACGGCCCAGCGCTTCCTGCCAGGCGTGCACGAGCTGCACCTGGCCGGCCGCGGCCGCAGCCTGCAGATGCTCGAGGCGCGCCCTGCTGCGAACGATGTCGAGCACCGAGCTGCCGATCGCGATCGCGCCCGAGGAGACGATCAGGATTTCGTGCCCGGACCGCTGCAGGTTTGCGATGTCATCGGCAAGGCCCTCGAGCCAGCCCCGATGCACCGCGTCGTCGCCGCCAATCAGCAGCGACGATCCAACCTTGATAACGAGGCGGCGATAGTCGGACAGCTCGAGCGCGGACATGAATCAGCCTGAGAGATGGTGGTACGCATCGAACGACGACAGCGTGACCTCTCCTTTCGATACGGCAACGCTGCCGCTGCGCGCAACGGCGGATAGCTCGCCGACGTCAGCCGCATCGGCGACGAAGGCGTCGATTTCGCTGATCCGGCCGGTGAGCTGGATCGTGCAACTGACCTGGGAATCATCGAGTATCTCGGCCCCGTGCTTCTTCGCAAACACCAGCGCCTTGGCCAGTCCGCCGGTCGCCAGCTTGAGCTTGACGATGCACAACTCGCGTTCGAAGTGCTCGCCGAGCGTCATATCGTGGATGTTGACCACATCGACGAGCTTGGCGAGCTGCGTGTTGAGCTGTCCGATCGCCGCGTCGGATCCCGAGATGACGAGCGTCACGCGCGAAACCGTGGGGTCGTCGGTAGGCGCGACGTTGAGAGAATCAATGTTGTAGCCGCGCGAAGAAAACATGCCGGTCATGCGCGTCAATGCGCCGACCTCGTTTTGCAGTAGCACTGAAATTGCGTGTCGCATTCTGCGAGTATTGCAATGCACCGTGAATTAGTAAACACTCGCTGAAAAATCCGTTACTTACAGCGTTTTGGACGCGACGATGAGCGATCAGGCGACATCCACGACAGCGAGCGAACATCCGCTCGCCGGTAAACCCATGACGGGCGCCGATATCGTCGTTCAAGTGCTGGCCGACGAGGGCGTCGATACGATCTTCGGTTACAGCGGCGGCGCCATCCTGCCGACCTACGACGCGGTCTTTCGCTATAACGATACCCACCGGGACGAGAACGGCGAGGCGCCGATGCCGCTCATCGTGCCGGCCAACGAACAGGGCGCCGGGTTCATGGCATCCGGGTATGCCCGCGCAAGCGGCAAGGTCGGCGTCGTCATGGTGACGTCAGGCCCGGGCGCGACCAACACCGTAACCCCGGTGCGCGACTGCATGGCCGACTCGGTTCCGATCGTCGTGATCTGCGGCCAGGTGCCGACTGCCGCGATCGGTACGGACGCATTCCAGGAGGCACCGGTGTCGGCCATCATGGGCGCCGTTGCGAAGCACATTTTCCTGGTCACCGAAGCCGGGAAGCTCGAGGAGACGGTTCGGAGCGCCTTCGAAATCGCGCGTTCGGGCAGGCCCGGACCGGTCGTCATCGACATCCCCAAGGACATTCAGAACTGGGAAGGTGAGTTCAAGGGGCAAGGCACCTTGCCGCTCCCCGGATACTTCCGCCGCCTGGACGCGGTGCGCTCAAACCACCTGAGCGATGACGATTGCGAGCGCTTCTACAAGATGCTTGCCCAGGCCGAACGGCCGCTGATCTATGCCGGCGGCGGTGTTATCAACGCCAATGCGACCAAGCCGCTGCGCCACTTTGCCAATGAATACGATATTCCCGGCACAACCACGTTGATGGCATTGGGCTGCGGCGATACCCGACATCCCATGGCGTTGCACATGCTCGGCATGCATGGACTCGCCTCCGCGAACTACGCGGTCGAGGACTGTGATTTCCTGATTGCCGTCGGCGCGCGATTTGACGACCGAGTCGCGGGCGACCCCAAGGCATTTGCGGGCGGCGCAAAGAACATTGCTCAGTTCGACGTAGACATTGCCGAGATCGGCAAGGTCAAGCGCGTCAACTGGCACCATGTCGGCGTGCTGGATCGCGATCTGGCGGCTCTGCTTGATTACGGCAGGAGAATCGGATTCCGGAAAGACTACTCGGCCTGGCACGAACACATCGCACACCTGAAAAAAGAGTACTGCCTCAATTACGATCGCGACAGCGACCTGATTCAGCCCTACGCCGTTATCGAAGAAATCAACAAGCACACCCGGGGCGAAGCGATCATTTCGACCGGCGTCGGCCAGCACCAGATGTGGGCGGCACAGTACTTTGACTATGCGGTACCGCGGCTGTGGCTGACGTCGGGCAGCATGGGCACCATGGGCTTCGGCCTGCCCGCCGCCATCGGCGCGCAGTTCGCCCAGCCGGATCGCGTGGTCATTGATATCGACGGCGACGCCAGCATTCGCATGAATATCGGCGAACTCGAGACGGCCACAACTTACAAGCTGCCCATCAAGGTCGTCGTGCTCAACAACTACGGCGACGGCATGGTGCGCCAGTGGCAAAAACTCTATTACGACAGCCGCATGTCGGCATCGGACAAGTCGCTGCACAGCAAGGACTTCGTCAAGACGGCCCAGGCAGACGGTTTCGAGTTTGCTCGCAAGCTGGACAAGCCCGCTGACATCGAGTCGACGATCGCCGAATTCATGGCCTTCGATGGGCCGGCGTTTCTTGAAGTCATTATCGACCCCGACGCTGGCGTTTACCCGATGGTGGGACCGGGCCTGAGCTACGACAAGATGATTACCGGGGAATTCATCAAGAGCCGGACAAAACCGAAAGACGGCCAGCCCGGCCCCAGTGAAATGTTCTAATCGTCGTCAGCAGCGGCCATTACCTGCATTTCGGTCTGGTCCGTCGCCATGCCGCAGTCGTTGTGCAGGAAATCGATCAACGACTCGTAGAGCATCAACTGGTGTTCGTAGAACAGCGTCACATAGAAGTGGTCGGCGCCCTCGAGCCATACCATCTTGTGGTACTTGTCATGCTCCTCGAGCTCGTCGAGGTACAGTCGGGCCTGCTTGGGTAACACGCGTGAATCTACGTCGCCGTGAATCAGCAGGATCGGCACGTTGACCTTCGGTACCTCTTTCACCGGCTGCACCGCACCGCGCTCGTAAACCTCGTCCCAGACTTTGCCCGTGCCACGCGGCGAACCGCCGCGGAAGCCGTCGATCGCCGCCTGCCGGTAGTCCGTGACGGCAGCGCCCGCGATCGTGCACTGGTAAATCTGCGGTGTACGTGACGCCGCGATCAGCGCTGCGTAGCCGCCATAAGACCAGCCGTACATGGCGAGACGGTCCGGATCGGCAATGCCCTCTTCGACCAGGTGCAGCACCGCGTCGTCCTTGTCGTCCTGCATCATGCGGCCAGCCTCGCTGCCATTCAGGAACGCGCTCGTGAAGTGGTCAAAACCATAGCCGTGCGACATGCGGAACTGCGGCTGCACGACGAGGTAGCCGTTGTTGGCCAGCATCTGCGCCCACTCGTCATACAGCACGATCTCGCGCACGTGCGGCCCGCCGTGCGGCATGACGACCGTCGGATACGGCGGCTCGCCCTTCGGAATCGTCATGAACGACGTCAGCTTCTTGCCGTCGCGCGCTTTGTACTCGAAGAACTCGACATCGGCCAGCTCTTCGCCATCGAACAGCGGCTGCCGGCTACCGACCTCCTTGAACTCGCCGTTATGCAACAGGTAGTACGTGCCCGGGTCGCGCGGGCCCTGGTTCATTGCCACCAGCGACGCACCGTCGCGGGAGCGCGACGTAATCGACACGTAATGCGAGTTGGGAATCAGCTCCTCGAGCTGCCGGAAGGTTGCACCCTCGATCTCATCGAAATACTCGAAGTGGAAGTTGTCCTTGAAATAGCTGACGGCCGTAACGGTTTGCGGGTACTTCCAGGTGTTGCTGTGCATGCGAACACCGTAAACGTCGACGTCCGAGCGACGGTAAAGAAGTTCATCAAATTGCTCGGACTTCGTGTTGTAGGACCACAGGCCCATCTTGTCATCGCCGTTGAAGGCCTTGAGCAAGACGTTACCGGGCACGGCAGGATCGAAACCCACGGCGTCTTCCATCCAGATTTCGAAGTTGTTCTCGTCGGCACGCCAGACGTCGCGCCACTCTTTCTCGCCCGGATCCCGGTACCACATGATGTATTCGCCATCGTCCACATCGAAGCCGCGTGCAACGCGAGGGTGGCCATCCGCGTCAAACGCGACCTGCGCAACCGACCACTTGCCGCGCATCAGCAGTTTCTTGGTGCCGCGCTTGAGATCCATCTCATAATAGGCCCGCGGCCGGTACGCATCGTCCAGCTTGAACGGGTTGTCCGCGTCCGGCTGCTCGGAGATGATGATCTTGTTCGGCACGTTGACGAGAACGTTTTCGACGACGGGCCGGACCGCGTCGAAGTCCTCGAAGGTCTCTTCCTTTACGTTCAGGATGGCAATGCGGTAGTCGTAGACGCTGTCTTCCTGGCCCTTGACCATCTTGCGAGTTCTCTGCCGCAGCGTCATCACGATGTGTTCGTCGCTGGCCCAGTAGTAAGAAAAGATCTCCATCGGGTCCGAGTTCACGACAAAGGCGTCCGCGTCCATGTCGTCGGCGTCATACACGTGCAGGATGGGATTGCCCTCCCGCGACAGGATCTTCAGCATGGCGACACGCTCGCCGTCCGGCGAGATGGTCACATTGTTGGTGACTTCACGAAGCGCGAAATACTCGAGCGGATAGGGTTTGGCTGCAGCGGTATTGCAGAACCCCATCAACAAGGAAAACAAGATCAGTACGAAGCCGGTTCTCATACGGTTAAACCCCACTCAGGATCAGTTCACGAAAGCTGTCGGAACTTGGACAAAAAAACAGCCCGCAAGATCCCTCTTGCGGGCTGTCGATTTTAGCAAATACCGCCGACGTTTCTTACTGGAAACGCGCCGCCACGTTGAAGAAGTACGAGCGGCCGTTCAGGTCGTAACCGGCGCCGAACGGAATATTCCAACGTGAGAACACGACGCGCCTGTCAACCCGGGGCGGCGCTTCGTCGGTGACGTTGCGAACGCCAACACCGATGGTCCAGGTGTCGCCCAGGTAGTAGAACGACGTGTCGTGCCGGAAGTAGTTGTCCGCCTCGCCAACGGGCCGGCACTGAACGTCCGCATCGGGATCCGGGCCGACGCCGAGGATCCAGCCGCCGCAGGTATTCATGGTCGGATACGAATCGAAGTCGTTGGCCGCACGAATATCCGGATCCTGGGCGACAGAGCCGATGTAACGCGTGTTCCAGGTGAACCGGTAGTTGCCCATGTCGGCGCGCATCCGGCCCTGGCCTTCCCACTCGGGGAAACCGAACTGGCCCAGGTCGCTATCTGAGCTCACGAAGTCCGCTTCCCTATCGATGAAGAAGGTCGTGAACTCGAGCTTGCGGTTGAAGTTGAAATCGAAGCCCAGGTCGAGCGCCTGTCCGAACAGCTGCGTCGGGATATCGAGAGCGAGGTTGATGTCCACGCCGCGCGTCTTCAGCGCGTCGCGGTTCAGGAACGCCTCGTCAACCTGGTTGATCAGGCCGTCGCTGTCCAGCCGGCGCGTGATGTTCGTGCAGAACGGACTGTCGCCTTCGGCATCGTCGTAACACTGGTTGATGCTCGACTGCGAGGCCAGCGTCACGATCTCGTCTGTTACTTCTACCTCGTAGTAGGTCGCGCCGAGCGTCATGTCGAACGAATCGAAGAACGGCTGGTCCCAGGCGAAGCCGGCGGTCCAGGACTCGGACTTCTCCTCGTCGAGCGTGTTGGTGCCGACGCCACGCAGGATTTCGACCGAATACGTATCGATAGACTGGCCACCCGATGTAATGCCGAGGTTGGTCGGGTCCACGCCTGCGGCCACGCAGTTGTCGAGGACCGTCTGCGTCCGTGTCTCGCCCGCCGGGTTATAGTTGAAGCCGCCCGTCATCGGGTCCAGTTCGATCGCCGAATCCGGCGTCACGCAGGGATCGAACAGGCCGAGGAAGCCACTGGTGCCCTGCAGGAAGTTTTCGCGCAGGTTCGGCGCGCGGTAGGACGTGCCGACCGTGCCGCGGATGAGCAGCGAATCGACCGGGCGGTACGCCAGCTTGGCCGAGTAGGTCCAGGCGCCGCCGTAAAACTCGTCGTCCGTGTAGCGCGAGCCGATATTGACCGTCAGCTCTTCCATGCCCGGGTTGCCGGCAAAAAACGGCAGCTCCAGCTCGGCAAACGCTTCCTTGGTCGTCTTCTCACCAACGGCGCCGAGGTCGCGGAAGAAGCCGATCAGCAGGCCGTCGCGAGCGACGTCATTCGGGATCGAGTCGATCTCGTCGATGCGATGCTCGTAACCGAGAGCCATCGCGGCGTCACCGCCCGCCATGTTCCAGAGGTCGCCCGTAAACAGCAATGTGAACAGGGTCTGCTTGTACTCGGTATCGTACTTGCGATCGTCGAAGAGGAAATCCCGTTCGGCCTGTGTCGCAAAATCGTTCTCGATCAGGTTCTCGTAAAGTGTCGGCGCGAACATGTTGACCGGCACGCAGTCGTTGCTGTCCGGGATGCCGTCACCAGTAGTATCGGTGCCACAAACCGGCTCGCCCGTGTTCGGGTCGATGACGGTCGTATCCACCGAGTAGCGCAGCAGGTCGTCCCGGATGCCGCGCCTGTTGGACTCGCCGGTCGATTCGGAGTGCACTACCGAGAGGTCCATCGACCAGTTGTCCAGGAAACCGACGTTGAACATCGGCAGGTCGGCCGTCACACCGCCAACAAAGCGGTACTGCTCGATATCGGTCAGCACGTTGTCGCGATCACCTACAACGGATACCTGTGGCTCGAGGGTGATTGGGCCGACGCCGCCCGTCGGGACGATGCCGAACAGTCCAGGCGTGCATGACGCACGATCGAACCCGAACTGGGCGCACAGCGGCTCGTAGCGATCGCGGAACTTCTCGATGTAACCAGGATTTGTAATGACGCTGTCCCAGGCCAGGCCGCAGTCCACGCCGTCCGGCTGGTTCGGGTTACACGGGTTGAACGGGTTCGAGCCCGGCACGTTAACCGGGTTGGCGTTACTCGACGCCGAACCCGCGGTGCTCTGTGCAAACGTCTCGCGCTGGTTGTAGTTGAACTCGAAATACGGCGTTACGTTCATCTCGCCGTCGAACGTGTACTCGCCGTAAGACATCACGCTCAGTCGATCCCGGTCCGGGAACAGGTCTGAGCGGGTATCCTCATCGGTAATGAAGTAGTCGGTGAAATCAACGTCGGGTAGGCCGTCGCCATCAACGTCGACCACCGCGTCAAACAGCGTGGCTTCCGAGAAGTTCGGGATGCCGGTGTTGGTGGTGCCCGGCGTGTAGTAGATGGACCCGAACAGTCCGGCCTCATTGTCGAACACACGCTGGGTGCCGAAACCGACCCGGCAATCGGACGTATTCATGCCATATTGCAGGGCGTAACCGATAAACGTGGTCCGGATTTCGCCGTCGGTCGTGATCTCGCGGTAGCTCTCGCAGTTCTCGGACCAGGGCCGGTCGCGACGCTGCACGCGCTCAGCCTCGGAGTAGTCCGCTGCGATGCCGAAGAAACCGCGGTCGCCCGTGTAGCCCCACGCTGCGTTCAGGGTCGTGACGGTGCCGTCGGAGTGCTCGGGAATCTCCTGGTAAGCCTCGAACTCGAAACCTTCGAAGTCCTTGCGCAGGATGATGTTAGCCACGCCCGCGATGGCGTCCGAGCCGTACGTCGACGATGCGCCGTCCGTCAGGATCTCGTAGCGGTCAACCAGCGAACTCGGAATCACGTTCAGGTCGACGGCGAAGGGAGCGCCCTCGACGCCCACCGGCGCAGCGCGGCGCCCGTTGATCAGCACCAGCGTGCGCGCTTGACCGAGGCCGCGCAGGTCGATCGTCGATGCACCCGGTCCGTTAGCCGTAACGAAACCCTGGTAGGTGATGTCGATTTGCTGCCCGCTCGCCGAGGTAGTCTCCTGGAGAATGGTGCTGGGGTCGATCGTTCCGGCCTCTCGCGACACCTGGCCGGAGATGACCTGTAACGGTGCGATACTGCTGAACGTATCGCGCTTGATTCGAGAGCCCGTGACGACAACTTCTTCCACTGCGTCATCACGAGCGTCTTCCTGTGCCGTTTCCTGCGCAACCGCAATCGGCGCAGCAAGGCTCAGGAATAAAGTAGCCAGGAAGGAATTCTTGAGCAGACGCGCGGGAACTGCGCGAACTTGGTCGACAAACATGTTCTACCCCTTAATCAATAGTTCTTCGGCACAGCTTTTTTAGTGAGCTGTTTGCGCCGGGCCACCCGCCAGGGACGGGAGCTGCCATGGGTGCAATGATGCGAAATCACAACAACTTTGTAAATGGCAGAGCAACAAAAGTTACCAGTTTTTTTGGAATATGTTGCCTTGACGCAACACGATGGCCGATTCCGCGGATCGGGCCGTTTGTGAGCACCGTCACGGCCCCGTTCCGCCGGCCCGGTAGACTCATCAGGACCTCTGAACAGCAACCGGTATCCGCAATGAAACGAGCAAGCCTCCCCGTACTCTTCTCCCTGTCCCTGCTGACCGCCTGCGGTGGCGGCAGCGACGGCAACGGCAACAACAACGCCAACCCGCCGCCATCCGCAGCCGTTCCGATTACCTCTAGCAACGGCCTGCTCGTCGCCCAGTCGACCTACCAGTCGGCCGCATCGAGCGGCGACGTCGCGGGCCTGGCAGCCAGCAACGGCCTGACCGGCAGCGCGGGCGGCGGATTGTACAAGCCCGAGGTCAACAAGCCGGGGATCATCGACACGCTCGTACAGATCGCCATCCCCGAGATCGAGCAGCCGTGCCTGGTATCGGGTTCGTTGACGATTTCCGGCAACCTGGAGG
>JASJCH010000082.1 GCA_030066075.1 Woeseiaceae bacterium | reverse complement strand
TAGCCGTGCGGCTGCTGGCAAAACAGGCAGGTTGTCGCCGGGTCGAATAACTCCGGTTCGGGTTCAATATCGAGGCCTGACGCAATCCGCGACAGGAGATCCAGTCGGGCGTCATACTCCTGGCGATGCACCGGGTCCTTGAGTATCGCGTACGCCCGGTTGATCTGGGCCGCCACGCGCGTGTCTCCGCCGAGATCCGGGTGGTTACCGGCCTGTTGCATCAGGCGTCGATAGCTCGCGCTGATGTCACTGGTTGACGCGCCGCGGTCGACCCCGAGAGTCTCGTAGTAATCTTGTTCTTGTTCGGTGGCGCAGCTCAATCGGAGTCCCTTCCCTGGCTGGACATTCTGACGGTCTCAGTCTGGCAGGCATTGCTTTGAGATGCACCCTAAGCGGTCACGGGCAAAAATGCGATACCCGTCGGAGCTTATGTAATAACGGTGGTTGAGGGTCGTCAGTCCCCGGGCTCCCACGACAGCGCCGGGTACTCGGGATACAGCAGCTGGACGTCTTCCTCGCCCGCGGCCACGCGGCGTTGTGCCTGGTCCCGTAACGCGCTGATGTCGTCCGGGATGGCGTTCCTGAAATCGCTCAACTCGTCCCAGCGCGCGTCGAAATCGGCGGGCGCATTGCCGTCCTTGTAGGCGGCCAGCATCGGGCCCACCACGGCGTAGCCGGCCGCCACACGCTCTGCCAGCTGCCTTTCGAATTTGTCGATGTCGGCATATAGCCGATTGAGCTGGCTGGAGTTCTCTGCAGGATCGGCGGCTGGCCGTTTATTTGCCCATTTTTCGAAGTACTCAACCGACTCCGACATGCTGACGCGGTAGGCGTTGCCCCACATGTGCCGGCCCTCGTCGTCAACGACCTGCCCGTTCCCCGGCTCGATGATAAGCACGGTGGGCGTTGCGTAGTAGATGGGAACACCGAACTCCTCCGTGACCGCCCTGCCCTGTTCGTAGAACCCGACGTCAACGAGGACCAGCTCGTAGTGTCGTTCAATCACGTCCTTCAGCGGCGAGCGATGCAGCCGTGCGGCCAGCGCGCGGGAGTCGTGACACCAGTTCGCGCCCAGCACGACCAGTGCGCGCCGTTGGGTAAGTCCTGCGGTAGCAACCGCTCGCTGCACATCGGCAAGCGGATCGGCAGAGGGCTCGAACAGGTTACCGTCGGGATCGGTTTCGGCGGCGCTGGCGATGCCGGCAAGGACGCCGAGACTGATCACCAAGGCAACAGTCTTGAGCAGACGAGAATACAAACTGGGCATAGCGGTACGACTCCGATTTGCAGGCTGCATTGTGTCACAACCATTCCGCCGGGTTATGATCCCGTAACGCCAAAACGGAATAACAATAAGAATGGCAATTAACTGGGTTCTCGCGGAGAGCTCGCGCATGCGTTATGCGGCCGGCTCCTCCATGTACTTTGCGCAAGGCATTCCTTACGGCCTGATGAACATCGCGATCCCCGCCTGGCTCGCCAGCCAGGGGGTCGGCGCCGGGGAAATCGCTTCTTTCCTCGCCATCATCATCCTGCCCTGGGCTTTCAAACTGCTGTCCGGGCCGTTGATGGACCGTTACCAGTTCCTGGCCATGGGCCGGCGGCGGCCCTGGGTGCTCGGCGCGCAGCTCGGCATGACGCTGTCGTTCTTCAGCCTGGCGCTCGTCGACAACCCGCCCGAGCAGGTCGGCCTGCTGATGATGCTGGGGCTGTTCATCAACGTGTTCGCGGCGACGCAGGACGTGGCTGTCGACGGCATGGCCATCGACGTCACGCCCGTCAATGAGCAAGGCCGCCTGAACGGCTTCATGGTATTCGGCAAGGCCGTCGGCTGGGGCATCACCTCGGCGGTTACCGGCACCATGCTCGTTACGGTGGGCCTCACGGTCACGGCAATCGCTGCCGCCGCCGTGCAGGCCGTCATCCTGCTCGGCTTCATGATGACCCGCGAGCGTCGCGGCGAGCGACGCCTGCCGTGGACCGCCGGCGATGTGATGACCGAGCGGCGCGAGGGGAACTCGTTCAGGAGCCTGGTCAAGAGCTTGAAAGGCGTGCTGTGGACCCGCGTCAGCATCATCCTGATGGCCATCATGGTCTTCGACGGCTTCATCGGCGGCTACGGCCACGCGCTGATGCCTATAGCGGCCATCAACCTGTTCGGGTTTACGACCCCGGAGTGGTCACAGCTCGTCGCCGTCATGGGGCTGGCTGGCGCCGCGGTCGCGCTGGTACTGGGTCCGATGATCGATCGCTTTGGCGCCAAGAAGATGCTCGTGTTGACCATCTCGCTGGTCGCGATCCACGCGTTCCTGCTCGCGGAAACGCAGTACCTGTGGGAGAACACGAGTTACGTCCGGTTCATGCTGGCTGCCTGGGTGTTGCTCGGCCCGGTCACGATGGTGTGCATGATTGCCCTCGCCATGACGATCTGTTCCGGGCCGACCTCGGCCACGCAGTTTGCGATCTACATGTCGCTGGCCAATCTCGGCTCGTCAGCCGGCTCGAAAACCTACGGGCTGATCGCCGAGAGCACCTCGTACGTCGAGGCGTACCTGCTGCTCGGCGCAATCACCGTCGGTTTGATCGGAATTATCTTCTTCCATCGGCACAGCACGGCCGGGAGCGGCGAGCGCAAGCGTCCGCCGAGTTATACTGTGGGTATGAGTACGAGCGGCTCCGGCATGTATTTCTCGGGTGCGATGCGCTGTCCCAAGTGCAGGGCCGACATGGTGCAAACTGTTATCGATGGCACCGAGATCGATCGCTGTTCGTCCTGTCACGGCCTGTGGTTCGACGCCGGTGAGCTCAGCAAGGTCAGCACCAAGGAAGCGGCCGAAGTCCTCGACGTCGGGGACGCCGCAACCGGCAAGCAGCAGAACGACATCGAAGACTACCGGTGTCCGCGCTGCGCCGGCGCGATGAAGCGACTGTCCGACCCCAAGCAACCGCACATCTGGTTCGAGCAGTGCGACTCCTGCCACGGCTCGTTCTTCGACGCGGGCGAGTTGACCGACCTGGCAACCCTGTCGCTATCGGACCTGTTCAAGCGCTTCGTAACGCCGACGCGCGAATAGCCTCGATCCCTACTCCGCTTGCTGAGCGAGCTGCGTCGCGCCGCCCTCGCGCCAGTTCATCGCCGCGACCTGCCCCTGGCGGGCGTAGTCAGCCGCCTCACCGAGAACGCGCGCTGCCTCCTGTGGCGCATGGAAGCCCATCGAGTTCTCGGCCGCGATGAAGTCGAGACGCCACTGCGCCTTGCGCTGCAGTTCCAGCGCCGCCTTTAGCTGCTCGTCGGTCGCGCCTTCGTCTTTGGCTTGCTGAACCGCGTCCAGAAGGTCCATCAGCGCAGCGCCGCCGCGCTGCAGCAGGTCGAAGTTACGTTGCTGGATCGCATCGACCCGCGCCAGGATCTCGTCCTCGGAGAACCGGTGGCAGGTCTGGCACGCGCGGTTCACGTTCAGCAACGGGCTGCGCACCCAGTGATCCGATACTTTGCTCGCGCCCTCGCGCTGGTACGGCATGTGGCAGTCGGCGCAGGAAACGCCGCTGCGCGCGTGGATGCCCTGGCTCCAGAGTTCATACTCGGGGTGCTGCGCCTTCAGGATCTCGGCGCCGGACTCGGCGTGCTTGTAGTCGAAGAAGCGCTGGCCGTCCGCAAACGTGGTCTCGTCCCAGAACTTCTCGACGTCGTCGGCCGTCAATCCGTCGCCCCACGGGAACGTCAGCGGCATCTGGTTGGCGCAGTAGTACTCGACATGGCACTGCGCACAGACGTAGCTGCGCATTTCCGTGCGGCTGCCGTCAACGTTCGGGTCGTAGGGCTGGGCACGGGAGCCCTCTCTCCATTTCTGAACCGTCGGCAGGTGCGGGACTTCAGCGTCGCCCTCGGCAAGCGCCTGGATGCCGTAGATGAAACCAGGCCGCGTGACGCGCAGCGCCATCGTGTCGGGGTCGTGGCAGTCGACGCACGTCACCGGGTGGGCGTGCCCCATGTCATGCAGCTTCGCATTCAGGTCCTTGTACGACCACTTGTAGCTCTCGGCGAAGCCCGCCATGGCGTCGCCGTCACCAAGCTCGCGGTACAGCGGCATTACCGACGCGTGACAGTGCAGGCAGGAGCCGGTCTGCGGCTTGGACTGGCGCTCTGTCTCTTCCTGGTCGACCAGCATGTAGGCATGGCCGCGACGATCACGGTAGTCGATCGAGAACGCATAGCCGCGGAACATGCGCTGCAACCACGGGTCGCGCTCGATCTTCTGCTCGGGCAGCGCTTCGCTGCCACCGTGACCGCCAAAGCGCGTGCGGGTCGCCTCGGCCGTGCGCAAGTACGAGTCGTACTGGTTCGGGAAGTTGATGCCCCACTCTGCGGGGTCCGTCGTGTCTTCGGTCACTTCGGCCAGGCGCACGAAGGTCTGGTTCGCCTCGGTCTTGCGCTCGAATATGTTGACGAGCAGTGCCGTCACGCCGGCCGTCGCAATGGCAACGATGACCGTGAGTACCAGAATGCTCGTCGTGCTCCATCCGCGTAGGTATTTTCTCATTAGCCCGAACCTTGGTTTTTGTATTGTCAATGAATGCTTATTCCGGCCCGCCCAGCCCGGCTGTCTCGCCGTGGCCTACCGTAACGTGACAATGCACGCAGTGGACCTCCTCCGCCGTCCCGTTCACTCCGTTAACGAGCTCGTGCACCATGTCCCCATGACACTCCAGGCAATTGTCCTGGAGGATGCGGGAGTTCGGCCCCTTGATCATGATGGGCTCGTGGAAGTTCTGGAGCGTGAAGCCCTTGGAGTGGTGCCAGCCGTTCTCGGCTTTGGCGACGTACTTGCCGATGAAGTCGTGCGGCAAATGGCAGTCGACGCATACCGCCACGGCGTGGTGGCTCGACTTCTGCCAGGAATCGTACTGCGGCTGCATGATATGGCAGTTGACGCAAACCTCGGGCTCGTCACTCATGTATGAGAACCCTTCGGCATACAGGAACGTATAACCGCCCACGCCGATCAGGATGCCAGCCACAATCGCCAGCCCTACCACGGAACCGGTAACCCGCGACACGGCGCCATCCCCTTCGCTGTCTGTCGACACACTGACTCCCCAGATTAGGGACCTAGTATAACCATTCCGACGCGCGGCAGATTGATCTAGGTCAATGACACCAGATTATACGTCCGAGCTTCCTGGCGCTTGTTAGGTCGCTTTGGAACCAGCGGATCTCAAGACATCCCAGCAGGCGCCAATCGTGTGGTAGTCGCACTTGGCGCCCGCGGTTGACTTCTCGTCCGAATACTTCTGGTTGTCCGCGGTCAGCACGCGGTACCAGGCGCCGTACTCGTGGTCGATCATGTGGTCCCAGGCGTATTGCCAGATCTTGTCGTACCAGCGTGCGTAAGCCTCATCACCCGTCTGCTGCAGCAGGCGTGCGCTTGCCGCGAATGACTCGGCCTGGACCCAGAAGTATTTGTCCAGATCGCAGATCGTCCCGTCCGGCGCAAAACCGTAAAAAATGCCGCCGCTCTGCTCGTCCCATGCGACGTCGAGCGCCCGGTCGAACAACTCGACGGCTCGCTCGACCATCCAGTCCTCCGGCCGGTGTTCGTGCACCGTCAGCAATAACTTGGTCCATTCCGTCTGGTGACCGGGCTGAAAGCCCCAGGGCCGATACAGGTTCTGCGGATCGTCCTTGTTGTAGTTCCAGTCGATGTCGAGGTTTTCGGTGAAGTGCTCCCAGATGAGTCCGTCGGACTTGCCCGCAAGATCGATCGTGATGAGCTTTGCCAGCGCACAAGCGCGGTCCAGGTACGATGCTTCGCCGGTCGCTTCGTAAGCGGCGATCAGGGCTTCACAGCTGTGCATGTTCGCGTTCTGGCCGCGATACGCGTCCACAGCTGACCAGTCGGGCGTCGCCTCGTCGGCATACAGCCCAATCGATGCGTCCCAGAGACGCTTCTCCATGATCTCGTAGCTGCGCTCGATGTCCGCTTTCGCGCCCTCGATCCCGACTTCATGTGCCGCCGCGGCGCTCAACATCACGAATGCCAGCCCATAGCAGTGGTTGGTCTGGTCGTCGGCGACATGCTCCTGCTTCAAGGTCCAGTTGTAACCCTGCCGCGTTGCATCCCAGTGGCGCTCGCGGATGTAGTCGATGCCGTGCTGCGCGTACTGCAGGTACCTGTCCTCGCCGAACAGCTCGAAAGCCTTGCAGACGTTGAACACCATCCGGCAGCTGCTGACCAGGTGGCGTTGCCCGCCATTGAAGACGCTGCCGTCGTCCTTGAAGTTCTGGTAGAACCCGCCGCTCGAATCGATGACGTTAGGCTCATAGAAATCCAGGATGGACTGGATATGGCCGAGCAGGAAGTCGCGATCCTGGAACTGCATGGCTAGACGTCCCAGGTGTTCTCGACGTCGGCAAACGTGGGAAATGCGGGAAAAGCGCCGCGCCGCGCCACGGCCCACGCGCCACAGTGCGCGGCTGACGCTACGAGTCGCTGCAACTGCGCCACATCCGCGAGAAAATCCAGCGGATCTGGCTGCTGGCTCAGTCCGTAGAGCACGGCGCCGATGAACGCGTCACCCCCGCCCGTCGTATCGACCACATCGACGGCAGGTGGACTGACAGTCGCATTCGATGCCGCCGTGTGAATCGACATGTCACCCGCCCCGTCGGTAATCAGCGCCGCCGTCAATCCGCCGGCAAAGCAGTTGCCCAGGTACGTCTGCAGGTCTCCCTCGCTCAGGTAGTCGATCTCTTCCCGCGAAAATTTGACGACATCCGCACAATGCACCAGCTCGTTGACGAGCTCGGCATCCGCCCGGCCTGCTTGCCACAGGTTGTGGCGCAAATTGACGTCGAAGCTGACTAATGCCCCGTGCCGACGAGCTTCTGCAACGGCATAACGCGTGACGTCGGCGATCGATCCATCGGTCAGCGTATTGCTGCAGAAGTGAAAGATCGGCTCGTCGGCATACCAGGCTGCATCGACTTGTTCCTTCTCGACGACCACGTCGGCCGTCTGGTAACGCCGGAACGCAAAACTCCGCTCCCCGGACTTATCAAGAAAAACAAACGCCAGCGCCGTTGGCGCCTCCGGGTGAACCAGGGTCAGGGATGTATCCACGCCGTAGCGTTCCAGCGAATCAACAAGGAACTGGCCGAACGGGTCGCCGCCGACTTGCCCCGCAAACGCGGCGTTGCCCCCGAGCTTGGCCGCCGCAACCGCCGCGTTGGCAGGCGCGCCACCCGGGAACTGGGTAAACGTGTTCAGCGCAAGGTCGCCTTCCTGGGTCTGTCCGGTGTTGAGAAAGTCGATCAGCGCTTCGCCAAAACAGACAACGCGTTTCACGGTAAGACTCTACCCTTTCTTGTCCGGCGCTTCTCGTCCGCACCAGGCCAGCCACATCGCGGCCGTCCACGAGAAGTCGCGACCTCCGCTGCCCTCGCCGGTCAGCGGGCAGAACGCCTCGTTGAATCCGTGCTTCCGGATCATCTCTCCCGAGTCATTGTGTATGCGTTCCGCCCATGCACTAAGCCCGTTTTCTGCGAAGCCCTTGGCGAGCATGTAGTTGACCACCTGCCAGATCGGCCCGCGCCAGTAGCGCTTGGCGTCGAAATTGCCGTCGTCCGGATCGTGGCTCGGCAACATGTAAGTCGCTTTCGTACTGATCCTGTCCCAGTGCGCCGTCATGCGCGTTGCCTGCTCGGGTGTAACGGCGCCGGCGTAGTAGCACAGGAACGACGCGTTCGTCACGAAGCCCGAGTGCTCGCCGGTTATCGTGTCCCGCGAGCAAAAGGTCCCGGCCGCCTCGTCCCACAGGTAGTTCGCCCCGCGCTCGAGTTGGCGCACATAACCTTCCAGCTCCTCGCGCACGCCGCCTTGCCCGATCTTCCCGGCAAAACTGATCAGGTCGCGGGTCGCCCGCAGCAGGATCATCGTCATGCTGACATCCGCAACGCGGAACGGCCCCTCGGTCGCAATCTTTTCGTGGTCCCAGCGCGCGTTGCGCCCGTATTCCACCAGCGCTATGTAGCGATCATAGTCGAGCTTCGTCGGACGCATCTCGGCATCGGCATGCTGCAGGTCACGACGCTCGTAGGGCTCTACGTTCGACACGTCGATGCTGGCCGAGGGCGCGTCCCACTCCGGTGAGTTGTCTCGTCCGCTTTCCCACGGATGGGTGATGATGACCGCATCTATGCCCTCTGGCACGCGGTACTTGTGGAACCAGCGGTGCCAT
Organism: Woeseiaceae bacterium; assembly: GCA_030066075.1. Taxonomy (GTDB): domain Bacteria; phylum Pseudomonadota; class Gammaproteobacteria; order Steroidobacterales; family Woeseiaceae; genus UBA1847. The sequence goes on along the minus strand of JASJCH010000082.1, from coordinate 1,676 downwards.
TCCAGCACCTTCGGAAACAGCGCTGCCAGTCGCTCTTGAGGCTCGCTTCCAACCCTCGAATACAAATCGTTGATGACGCTCGCCGCTACCGGCGGCTGCGTGATTCCGGAGGTCGGCAACGCGTCACCACCGGCCTGCCAAACCCTCGGACCCGGGAAATAGTCGGGATCGTCGCGCCTGAAGATGATGTGCGGGACCATTCCGTCATCCCACTGCGCCTCGAACAGTGTTTCGATTTCCGCGCACGCGCGCAGCTCATCGAACGTGGCGAATCCCAGGGCCACGAAGACCGAGTCCCAGTTCCACTGGTACGGGTACAAACCGGCGGTTGGAACCGTGAATCCGCCCTTGTCGTTCGTGCGCAGGATGTCCCGCGCGCTACTGTCGAGGCTCTTAGTCACTGTGCGCTAACCCCCACTGCTGCCGACCAGGATGATGCGGATGTCATTGATATTGGTTCTGGTCGGGCCCGTAATCACGAGGTCACCCAGCGCATCGAAGAATGAATAGGTATCGTTGGCCGCCAGCAGGATTCCCGGGTCGAGCCCCAGATCGGCGGCACGTTCGAGTGACGACCCGGAGATGTAGCCGCCGGCATTGTCCTCGGATCCGTCGATACCGTCACTGTCGCAGGCAAGCGCCTCGATTCCCGCGGACCCGTCCAGGTGAATCATGAGGCTCGCCAGGTACTCGAGATTCGGGCCGCCGCGCCCATTTGGATTGCTTACGCGCACCGTCAGTTCACCACCCGAGATCAGGGCGTAACGGCCGCCTTTGCCCTGGTACTCGAGCGCTATCCCGGCGTGTTCGCGGCCAACCTCTTCCGCGATACCTTCAAGCTCTTCTCCGATGATGACCGGCTGCCAGCCCGCTTTTCCGGCGGCATCCGCGATGGCCGCCATGGCGTTCCCGGCCGTGGCCACGACGTCAACAGGGTGTGCTGGGGCCGGCTGCCTGGTGCTACCGCGAATCGCCTCAGCAACCGGCTCGAGATCGGCATAGCCGTACTTCTGCAGGATCTCAATGGCGGACTCCGCGTCGCTCGTCACCCCGATCGATGGACCGGAGGCAACATCCGACGGATCGTCACCAACGACATCCGAGATCACGTACGTCAGCATCTCAGCCGCCGCGGCTGCGCTGGCCAGCCCGCCGCCCTTGATCCTGGACAGGTGTTTCCTGACACAGTTGATTTCGTCAATGCGCGCCCCGCTGTGGAGCAGGAAGCGCGTGACGTCCTGTTTCTGCTCGACCGATATGCCGTCGATTGGCGCGCACAATAGTGCAGATCCGCCGCCCGACATCATGAACAACACTCGATCATCGGGCGTTGCGGACGCCGCCAGTTCCAGCATCGTGGCAGCCGCGCTAACGGACTGGTCGTCCGGCACCGGGTGGCCTGCCTCGATCACTTCAATAGCGCCCGTCGAGGAGAGCGCGCCATGCCCGTAGCGAGTAACGACGAGGCCCACGGTCTCACCGGCCAGGTACTCGTGTGCAACCGCGGCCATCTCCGCGGCTGCCTTGCCGGCCCCGAGGACGATGTTGCGGCCCTTGGGCGCATCCCGGGGCAACAGGGCCGGCAGCACGTCGCGGGGATGACAGCGCGCAACGCCCACGTCGAAGAGATGCCGCAGAAGATCGCGGTGAATCCCCCCGTTGCTTTCTGCTACTGC